>JBPCXM010000101.1:0-3177 GCA_051008535.1 Pseudomonadales bacterium
CGGCTGCTTCCCCAAAGCGTGGATTGTTAACAGACATCAGCTTCCAGTGTACACTGGCTACACAATGGCGGACGATTGCGCAGCAAAGTGCAAGTTCCGTCTTCTATTAGCCACGTATAACGATACCACCGCAGCATGGTACTACCACCACAACAAGCGAGATCCAATCCTGGACTGTGGCTGCCACTGCTAATTGCCAGCATGTTAGCATTGCTAAGCATTACCGCCTGGCATGTGCTCGGCAATCAGCAACGCGCCCAGTTGCAAACTGCCATCAACGAACAAGTCAATACGTTAGAAGCGCTTATCAAGCAAGACCTTGACAATAGAGTGCACGCGCTCAACCGGCTAGCCCGCCGCTGGGCGCTGGTTGGTGGCACGCCGCGTGCAATCTGGGAATCTGATGTGGTGAATTATCTTGTTGATCAACCCGGCTATCAGGCGATCGAGTGGGCAGACCCGTCGCTCAAAATCCGTTGGATAATGCCGCTTGAGGGCAATGAAGCGGCGCAAAATCTAAATCTCAGCGCCAAATCCTACACCAGAGCAGCGCCTGAAGCAGCCCGCGATAGACGCATTACATCGATTTCCAGCCCCATCGACCTCGTACAGGGCGGCAAAGGCATCGTTGCCTATGTACCGATAGTCAGCGGTGACGAGTTTGATGGTCTTATTATCGGTGTGTTGCGCTTGCAAAAATGGCTGGATATCGTAACCGCCGCGGTTCCCGAATCAGACTATTCGGTCACCGTCAGAATCGCTGATCAGGATGTCTACCAGCGCGCAGCGCATGCGTCGCCCAAGGACGAGCGGTGGCTGCAGGGCATGCAGTTCGATCTTTACGGCCTGCAGTGGCATGTGCAGTTATGGCCAACCGAGCAGCGACTGGAGGCGTACAACTCGCCGATAGTCACACTGATGTTGATTGCGGGTTTGCTATTGAGTGGCCTGATTGCCTATGCCACCCACTTGGCGCAAACAGCCCGCTACCGCGCGCGGCAATTGCAACAGGAAATCGCCGCGCATCGGCAATTGGACGAGGAGCTGCGTAAAAGTCACGAACTGCTTGAACAACGCGTTGCACAACGCACCGCAGAGCTCTCGGCTTACCTGGAATCGGCGCCGGATGCAATGCTAATTGTCAACCAGGCCGGTGCTGTGCAACTGGCGAATGCACAAGCAACAGGCCTGTTTGAGTATGCTCAAGAAGAACTGCACGGCATGACGGTAGAGGCGTTGCTTCCTGAGCGTTTTAGAAAAACCCATGTTAAGCAACGATCTGATTTTCTCGCGAATGCGAAGGCTCGCCCTATGGGAACCGGCATGGAACTGTTCGCGCTAACTAGCGCTGGCCGGGAAATTCCTATTGAAGTGAGCCTCAGCCCGATTACTACCGAAAGCGGCCGTTTGGTCTGCGCCGCACTACGTGATATTACTGAACGCAAGCAAGCAGCCGACGAATTGCACGCCGCCACTCAACAGCTGCGCATGGAAAAGGAATTTTCCGACAAGTTGATACAGACCCAACAGGGTATTGTTTTGATTCTGGACGCCGAGCATAGAATTACCCTTTGCAACCCATACTTCGAGAGTCTGACAGGATACACGGCCGCCGAGATACTTGGTCAAGATTGGTTTCCACTGTTTATACCGGAAGGCGAGCGCGAAATGCTGCTGGCATTTTTTCAGAAAGTGGTACGCGCAGGCATTAATGAGGGATACACTAATGCCATCGTCACCCGCAGTGGTGAGCAACGCCTTATTCGCTGGCATGCCAAGACGATGGTAGACGCCGATGGGAATTTCACCGGCTTGCTAAACACCGGTTATGACGTGACCGAAGAGCAAGCCGCTGCTGAACTGCTGCGGCAGGCGAAGGATGCAGCGGAACGCGCGAATGCGGCGAAGTCGCGTTTCCTTGCCACGGCCAGCCACGATCTGCGCCAGCCGTTGCAGTCGTTAAACTTGCTGAGCAGCGCATTGGGTAAAACCATCGACGATCCGAAAGCGCAGAAAATGCTGCGCATGCAAGGAGAGTCGCTCGCCGGTATGAGTAATCTGCTCAACTCGCTGCTCGATATCGGCCGGCTGGAGTCGGGCGGGGTCGTGCCCAAACTCGGCGCGGTTGCGGTGGGGCCCGTTTTTGAGCGCATGCGAGCAGATTTCGAACAGCAAGCGGCGGAGAAAGGCATAGAGCTGTGCATAGAGCCCACGGCGCATATTGTTCACACCGATCCCGACCTGCTGGCGCAGATCATTTTGAATCTAGTGGCCAATGCCATTCGCTATACCAGGAATGGCAGCGTCACTCTGCGTAGCATACTAGAGAAAGACCAGCTACGAATCGAAGTCGTCGATACTGGTATCGGCATTCCTGCAGACCAACTGCATCGTATTTTTGACGAGTTTCATCAAGTTGAACGTGACCCCCAACAACGCAACGAGGGGTTGGGCCTTGGGCTCGCCATCGTGCAGCGCATGGTGGCTTTACTGAATACCCAGATCGAGGTTGAATCGGAGCAAGGTAAAGGCTCGCGCTTTGCTTTTACGCTTCCTGTTAGCGTCGCAATGGCCCGGGATTCAATTTCTGGCAGTGTTAGCGACGATGCGCAAGGGGCGGTCACTGGTACCGTACTGCTGCTTGATGACGATCTTGCCGTTCTCGAAGCTTCGCAGCTACTGCTTGAGATTGAGGGTTTTGATGTGGCCGCGGCAACAACTTCGGCAGCGGCCTACGCTCTCCTCGAACACCTCGCCACAGCACCGGACATCATTGTCACCGACTACCATCTCGGCGGCGCCGAGACCGGTATCGACATTGTGCGTGCTATGCGGGACCGTCTTGGTCACACCATCCCTGCCATATTGGTCACCGGCGATACCTCTCCCTCAATCGGCGAATTTGACATCGAGGATGTTCAGGTGTTGAACAAACCAATTAAAGCGAATGAACTACTAGCGCTGCTGCGTCAGTTGCTTAGCGCACTAGCGAATTGATAGGGTTGCTGATTTTATCGTTGTCTAAATTCGCGCCATCCGGGCTTGTGCGTGATCTCGCGAAAAAGAGCGTTGCAGCGCAACTATCAGCGAAGAAAGTAGATTATCTGAAGTGTCGGTTTATTCTTGTACCCATCAAGTGAACGAAGGGGAGGCGCCAAGCATTACCCGGAATAGCAT
>JBPCXM010000102.1:0-15014 GCA_051008535.1 Pseudomonadales bacterium
TCTTTGCCCATGGTTCAATCCTCTTTTCAATAGAATAAAGAATTGACACAGATTTATGAACACTCCCACAACGCGGATTGAAATAACATATTGTATTAATCGCCTCCGGCTCCGTGATCTCCTGGCCTGTGGTGTGCGATACCATAGTATTGACTTGCTCGAAACCAGCGGGCGTTATGCTTATATTCTTCTCGCTCCCTTCATCTCCTGTGGCGACCACACAAATGCTGATCGTGCCGGACGTGAGGGTTTGGGTATGAGAATCAGTCGCAATCTTAACAGCAGCTGAAACGTCGGTGCCTTGATCATCAATTGAGGATTCCGGTTCTCATGCCACCAAAAGCAACACGCTGGGCAAAATAAAACGATGTATCAAACCGCTTGCTCGTGCTCGGCAATAAATTTTCGAATTTCCTCAAAGGCTTCGCGCGCCTCGGTCAGATCAGGTTCGAAGATGTGCCAAACATGGGCTACATGCGCCCAAGTTTGTAGTTTCACCGGTGAACCAGCAGCTACGGCCTTGTTGACGTAGCGGCGGGAATCGTCGACTAACATCTCGGCTTCGCTGGCATGTACTAGCACTGGCGGCAAATTCGAGAGATCGTCAAAAATCGGCGACACCAGCGGATCGTTGGGCTTAATCTTCGCACCAACCCAGGCGATCCAAAGTAGTAATGCGTTGGGTATTTTTGTCAGCGCGCCAAACTCCGGACCTAGCATGATATCGGTGGCCACATTGCTTTTTAAGCTAGGACTGCTCAAAGTGCTGTCGGTTGCCGGCGACAATGCGACGGCGGCATCTGCCACCCGCAAACCTTGGTCGCGAACCCAAGCCATGAGTGACAGAGTCAGATTGCCACCGGCGGAATCGCCGGCAACGAATAATTTTGAAGCTGGTTGCTTGCCATCGGGGCCGTGGTCCAATATCCAAGAATAAGCTTTCCGGCAATCTTCTATTCCGGCGATACGTCGATGTTCAGGCATCAAACGGTAGTCAATCGCCAACACCGCCGCGTTTGTGATTTCAGAGAACTTGCTGGTAACTACCCGATGACTTCTGGGACTACCCATGGTGAACGCACCACCGTGAATATAGAGTACCCTTCGCGCAGTGTCGACATCGGGCGCCACAACCCATTCGGCGGCCAGACCGTCAATATTAATGTCGGTAAATGAGCTGATAAATTCCCGACCTGCGAACATGTTGTCCATATATTCGCGCATCAGAAACAGGCGGTCTTTGCGCGATGCTTTCTGCAGCGAACCCACACCTTCCTGCAAAGATTTAGCGACCGCTTCATGTTCTGCATTAAGCCCGGCGCCAGTGGCAAAGCTTTGGCCCGGGGGATGATCGTAGGCGCTAAGGTCTTCACCGCGAAGATGAAAAGCGGCTACTGCCCAGATGGCAATAACTAAAACAAATAACACAATTAAAACAGCGATCATAAAATCTCCTAAAGTGTTTGCTACGTGAAATTAAGATCAAGTTTGGCAACTTGATGTTATCTACAATTCTGACAGGTCGGTTTCTTGAACTAAAGCGTCAATATCCTTTATGAAATAGTGCTCGAGTTGCGTGACAACTATGCTCTGCTCGCCTACGGAATAAAGATAACTGTTTAACGCGTATTGCTTAACCCGCGCGCCACTCTCTAATTGTTTGATGGCGTCGGAGGGCAAGCCTTGAAACAAGGGAGAGCGGGCAAGCACCTGTGCAATATCCACTGGTTCTGACGCTTTAATCATCTACATCATCCCTGAGCATGACGAGTTTTGTCTGCAACTCGTCAAGAGTAGAACTGTAATCCGTGTGTTGATAGCAAGAACGCAGCATACAACATTGTCGCAATATATGACGAGTAGACACTGAAACCTGGCGAACAATGGATTTCCTGATCAACAAAAACGATGGAAATATCTGTCAACCAAATATCTACAGCCGTGTTAGACCTTTTAACCGCCCGCAGTCCGGGTGAATGCATGAGGATTACGCAATGGCTATTCGATTACTATTGGCAAAACTATTCAAGGGCGGCACACTTTGCGCCCTCACCTGCGGGCTTGTCTTGCTCGCCGCTTGCAGTGGCAGTTCGTCAGATAACGCCACAGACACCGTGGACCCTGCGCCGCAAAGCGGTGCAGTCGTTATTTCACTCACCGACGCCGAAGGTGATTTTCTTAGTTATACCGTCGATGTTCTTTCAGTAAAACTAATTTCACAAAGCGGCGCGGAAGTAGAAACTCTGCCACATCGTACAATGGTCGACTTTTCGCAATACACAGAGTTAACGGAATTTCTGACGGCTGCTACGGTGCCAAACGGACTTTATATCGCCGCTGCCGTCGAAATCGATTATAGCGATGCCCAGATAGTTGTAGAAAACGCGGCGGGAGACGCGGTGGATGCCGTGGCCGTTGATGTCGATGGCAATCCGCTAACACAGCTTATGCTGGAAGTGGATTTGCAAGACACGGATGGGTTGCGGGTCAGGCCAGGAGTGCCAGCGCATATTACGCTGGACTTTGACCTGGAAGCGTCAAACGACGTGGATTCAAGCGTAACACCCGCCCAGGTAGTTGTCGGCCCGGTACTCATCGCTGATACCGTGCTGCAAAGCCCCAAAGAGCATCGTCTGCGCGGCTTGCTCAATGAGGTTTCGGTCGCCGACAGTATATTTTCAGTTTTTATTCGACCTTTCTACCGCTTGAACGGCGAGTATGGCAGCCTGAGAGTCACCAGTACCGCCGACACCCACTACGAAATCAACACAAAAACCTTTACCGGTGAAGCGGGCTTAGTGGAGCTAGCTGCACAAGACCCTCGCACACCACTCACGGTGCTAGGCGAGCTCGACATTCAAGCACGCAGCTTTACCGCCAGTCATGTCTTGGCCGGTAGTAGCGTTCCGTGGGGCGACAAACCCATCGTTACTGGGAACGTGCTATCCCGCACGTGGGACGTAATCACCCTGAGTTCCGGACGTGTGCTGAACAGCAACGGTGAGATACGCTTTCATCGCAAAGTGACCGTTGTACTGGGACAAGATACCAAAGTCACCCAGCAAGGTATGCATGGTGCTGAGCTCAGTACCGATGCTATCTCGGTTGGTCAACGCGTGTGGCTAACGGGAGAACTCGTTCGCGATACGCAAGACGATGTTAAAATCGACGCACGCGCCAGCCACGTTCGTTTGCAATATACCGATCTTGACGCCTTGGTAGTGGAAGTCGTCCCTCTAGTACTGAATGTGCAATCTTTTGATAATCGAGCCGCAGCAAAGTTCGACTTCAGCGGCACAGGCAGCACGGTGGAAAATGATGCTATCGCCAATCACTATGATGTAGATGTTTCCAGCCTACCGCTGGCGGGCATTGAAATCATGGCGCCGGTGAAGGTTCGCGGCTTTGTCTCAGCATTCGGCACCGCACCGGAAGACTTCAGCGCACGAACCCTGGTTGATGTTTCCGAGCTGCGCGCCAAGCTTGGTATCAGCTGGATAGCTGAGGGCAGCACTTCGCCTTTTAACCCTCAATCCTCGCACGGGCTTGGCGTAGACAGCAATGCTGACGCCATTGGTCGTGCACATCACGTGAAGCGGGCGGGTGTGACCACTGATTTGCAATCTCTGAGCCAAATCATAACTATTCAACCGAATGGCACAGGCCGAGGCTTGTTCGCGCTTGCCACAGATAGGAAAAGAGTAAGGGTGTTTCACAACTTCAGCCGCTTCGAAGCAGCGCTGGCGGAAGTACTGAACGGTTCAAATAAGGTGAAAGCAGTATTCGCTCAAGGCAACTTTAGTGACAGCAGCGCAGAATTTACCGCGGCGCGACTAGTAGTGAAAGTTAACGTCGTGAGTGAGGAACTATAAACCTGCACACGATGGAGTCCCCTCGCCGGGATGGAATCCCGGCGCTTTGCCCTCGGCTATCTCCTCCCAAGCAGGACTCTGGCCGGGGGCTTTTTTTCGGTTTGCATACTGCGGAACAAGCGTTAACTAAACGAGGGCGAGGCAATCTGGCTGTCTCTGTTAATTCCTGACGCGCAACCAACGCGTACTTTTCTGTTGTCCATTGCTTGCTCCCGTTCAGCCGCAGATTTCGACAATGGTGGCTAGTAGTTGCTTGGACTTCACCTGTTGACCAGGCTGCGCATTGACAGACTCCACTACACCCGCGACTCCCGCCTTCAATTGATGCTCCATTTTCATCGCTTCCAATACCACAATAGTTTGTCCTTGCTCTACCGTATCGCCGGCATCTACTAACACCGCTACAATGGCGCCATCCATAGAAGCCTTAATCTGACCACTGCCAGCACCACCTGCTGCTCTCTCAGGTCTGTGGGTGATATTTGTAAATGTGAAATGGCCGCAGCCATGGTCGAGATAAAGGGTATCGCCGTCGAAGGCGTAGTAGAAAAATTCGCGCAAGGAATCTTCGACCACGGTATAACAGCTCTCATTCACAGCAAGCACACGTAAATCTGTAGTCTGATCAGCAACCTGAATATGATAGACGTCATTAGCTTCGCTTAGCCGCACATCGTAGGTTTGGCTATCGAATTCCAGGCGAAAATGGTAGGCGTTGGCCGATGCACGGCTCCAACTATCGGCTCCCAGGCGATCGGAATCGCCATGCTGATAATAAAGTAGCGCCGCTCGTGCTAGGGTATTGAAGCTGGGTTCGGCCTGATCGATACTGGGATCAGCACTGAAATGCCGTTCTATAAATGCCGTTGTCGCTTCGCCTTCTGCAAACACGGGATGTCGCAACACGTTCTGTAAAAACAATTTATTATTATTCACCCCGAGCAAGCGCGTGTCTTGTACAGCGGAAGCTAGCCGCCTGCAAGCAATTTGTCGATTGTCTCCAAAGGCTATGATCTTGGCTAGCATTGGGTCGTAGTGTGGGCTAACGATTTGACCGAGTTGGATGCCGTGATCCAGCCGAATACCATCGCGCTGTGGCATATCCCAGCGTAGTATCTGGCCGGATTGCGGCATAAAGTCATTGCGTGGATCTTCGGCGTATAAACGTACTTCGACGGCATGGCCTTGCAAGCGAATTTCGTTTTGCATTAAAGGCAATGGTTCGCCGGCGGCTACAAGCAATTGCCAAGCGACCAAATCCTGACCGGTTACCAGTTCAGTTACGGGATGCTCCACTTGCAGGCGAGTGTTCATTTCTAAAAAATAGAAGTTTTTCTCGCTGTCGACCAAAAATTCCACCGTGCCCGCGCCACGGTAAGCGCAAGATCGTGCTGCATTCACGGCCGCCTCACCCATGCGTTGGCGTAACGCTTCGTCAACAAACGGCGATGGCGCTTCTTCAACTACCTTTTGATGGCGCCGCTGAATAGAACAGTCACGCTCGCCCAGATAGATGACGTTGCCGTGGTTATCGGCGAACACTTGTATTTCTATATGCCGCGGTTCAACGACGGCCCTTTCTAATATGAGTTCACCGCTGCCAAACGCATTTTGTGCCTCAGAGCGTGCCGTAGTAATTTGTTCGGTTAGCTCGCTGGCTTGCCATACTTGGCGCATACCGCGACCGCCGCCGCCGGCAGATGCTTTGACCATTAACGGAAAGCCAATTTCCTCGGCCTTGGCAATTAATATGGCATCGCTCTGTTCGGCGCCTTGATACCCCGGAATACAGGGCACGCCGGATTCCAGCATCGCGACTTTTGACAAACGCTTACTACCCATCAGCTCAATCGCCGCGGCAGACGGGCCAATAAAAGTAAGGTTGGATTTTTCACACGCACGGGCAAATTCGGCGTTCTCTGACAAAAAACCGTAACCCGGGTGAATCGCATCGGCGCCTGTCCTGGTGGCAGCCGCAAGAATATTCTCGCCCAACAGATAAGATTCGCCCACACCGGCGGGACCGATACAAACCGCCTGGTCTGCTTCGCTAACGTGCAACGCGCCAACGTCGGCTTCGCTGTAAACCGCAACCGTGCGGAAGCCGAGGCTGCGCGCCGTGCGAATGACCCGCACGGCGATTTCGCCACGATTGGCAATTAGAATTTTATGCATGTTTTTCCTGAGTGCTTGCGTGCTTCATCGGCTTAGTGGAGAGTGCATATTTGGAGGGTTCTACAGGCGTGCGATGCCAAATGTATTGGCATTAATCTGACGTTGGTCGCCTTCACGACAAACGCTAAGAACGAAGCCCACCACCGCACGTGTATCCTTCGGATCGATAATACCGTCATCCCACAGACGAGCCGTGTTAGCGAGTGCCCGCGATTTGGCTTCCATGGTCTCTATCGTATCTTTCTCCAGGGCATCGAGCAGATCGGTATTGACCTCGCCAGCGCGCCGCATTTTTGCCTCAGCAACAGTGCGTAACACGCTGCCTGCTTGTGCCGGACCCATAACCGAGACGACCGTGCCTGGCCAGGCAAACATAAACCGTGGCTCCATACCTCGGCCGCACATGGCATAATTGCCCGCACCGTAAGAGCCACCGACGACCACGCTTATTTTTGGCACGGTGCTATTGGTCACTGCCTGAATAAGTTTAGACCCGTGTTTGATAATACCTGCCTGCTCAGCCTCGGTGCCCACCAGAAAACCAGTAGTGTTGTGCAGGAATAAAATAGGCGTGCCCGATTGTTCGCACAGTTGAATAAACTGTCCCGCCTTGGCCGCACCCTTAGCGGTGATAGGACCGTTGTTGCCAATCACGCCACAAGCCTGGCCTTGCACACGCATATGGCCGCAGACAGTTCCCGCGTCGTAATCCGGTTTGAAGTCGAGATAGTCCGAACCATCGGCAATTCGGGCCACTATCTCAAGTACATCGTAAGGCGTTTTTGGATCTTTTGGGACAATGCCCGCCAGTTCTTCGGGGTTATACAAAGGTTCCTGATATGGGCGCTGCTCCCACCGCGGTATATTGTCATTCCAACCTAGTTTCGCAGTGATCTCGCGCGCAATACGAATACCGTCGCTATCGTTCTCAGCGAGGTAGTCGGCCGTGCCGGCTAGTTCGCCATGCATTTCGGCGCCGCCAATTTCCTCTTCGGTGGCGATTTCTCCGGTAGCGGCTTTCAGCAGCGGCGGGCCGGCCAAATATACCGTCGATTGTTTGCGAATCATAATGACGTAGTCGGACAAACCCGGCTGATATGCACCTCCCGCCGTCGCGCTGCCATGCACTACTGTGACCTGCGGAATTCCCGCCGCCGACAATCTCGCCTGACGCGCAAAGCCGGAACCCGACGGGCCAAAAAAGTCGCCAAGCAGTTTGAGGTTGCCGCCACCGCTTTGTGCCAGGCAGATAACCGGCAGCTTATTCTCCAATGCGAGGTGCAACATACGCTGCCGTTTAGCGCTGCCTAACGGCGTGATACTGCCGCCCTTGGTAAGATAGTCATCTACCAACACCATACAGCGGGTCGCGCGCACGTAACCGATACCAGCGATACAACTGCCGCCGGCACCTGAGCCATCGTTGTCTTCTTCCTGCATATAACCGCACAGCGTGGACAATTCCAGAAATGGTGCGCCAGGGTCCAATAGCAAGCTCAGTCGCTCCCGTGGCGGCACCAAGCCGCGCTTGATATAACGCGGCGTTTTCGCTTCGGCGGCGTCGATAACACGCCGTTCGATGCCGCGAAATTCCCCAACCGCCGCTGCCATGATTTGCGCGTTCTGTTTGAATTGTTCAGACTGGGCATCCAGTTGTGTTTCAATCGCCGCCATGGGTTAGTGCCTTACTTCTTCTTAGATGGAAGAATATTCATGTGCTTGCAAATGATGCTGAGCATGACTTCATCGGCGCCACCGCCGATGGAAGAGAGGCGTGCATCTCGATAGGCGCGAGCCACTGGGTTTTCCCACATATAGCCCATGCCGCCCCAATATTGCAGGCATGCGTCGGTGACTTCGCGGCCTAGGCGACCGGCTTTTAACTTCACCATGGAAGCTTTTAGCGTGACATCTTCGCCGTTGATATACCCTTCTACCGCGTTATAGGTCAGTGCGCGCAAGGCTTCCACTTCAGTCTGTAATTCAGCCAGGCGAAAATGCACAACCTGATTGTCGAGGATGGGCTGGCCAAACGCCTGGCGTTGGCCGGCGTATTCGATGGTGTCACCGATGACGTACTCTAGGGTTTTCAGATTGCCGGCCGCGGCATATAAGCGCTCCTCCTGAAACTGCAGCATTTGATAGACAAACCCCGCCCCTTCGTCGCCGATACGATTGCGCTGCGGTACGCGCACATTATCGAAAAATATTTGTGCGGTATCGGAAGAACGCATGCCCAGCTTGTTCAAACGCTCGGAAAAAGTAATACCTGGCGTCTTGGTCGGCACAATAACCAATGATTTGTTCTGGTGCGGCTTATCGTCGCTGGTATTAGCCAGTAGGCAAAGATAGTCTGCCTGAGTGGAATTGGTTATCCACATTTTGCTGCCGTTAATGACGTAATCGTCACCGTCTTTTTTGGCGTTGGTTTTGATCGCCGCCACATCTGAGCCGGCGCCAGGTTCGCTGACAGCAATCGAAAACACGGTGTCGCCGCTAATCGCAGGTGTTAGAAATTCGGATCGTAGTTCGTCGCTACCAAACTTGGCCAGCGCTGGGGTAGCCATATCGGTCTGCACGCCAATACCCATAGAAACGCCGCCGCTGCGAATGCGACCCAACTCTTCCGAGAACACAATCTGGTAGCTGTAATCCAGGCCCATACCGCCGTACTCCACCGGCTTGGCAATACCTAGTAATCCAAGGTCACCCATTTTCTTGAACACATCATGGGCGGGAAATATGCCTTCTTTTTCCCACTCATCGGTGTGTGGGTTAATTTCGTTGTCGACAAATTGCGCTACGGTTTGCCGAATCGCCGTATGCTCTTCAGTTAAGCGCATGTTTCATTTCCCCTAATTACAAACCGTATTGGCGCGCGGCGAGATCGCGCATGATTTCTTCCGAACCGCCGCCGATGGCATTGACCCGCACTTCGCGATAAATGCGCTCTACCCGGTTGCCACGCATATAGCCCGCGCCACCGAAAATCTGCATGGCTTCGCGAGCACAATATTCCATCGTTTGACTACTTTGCACTTTTAACATGGCAATATCGCCGGCATTTGGCGCGCCGGTAGCATAATCGCGCGAACAGGTCATCACGTATGCCTGGGTCGCGTTAATGCGTTGTTTCATCTCCGAAATTTTGTGCCTAATCACTTGATGATCCGCCAAACGTTTACCGAAAGTCTTGCGCTCGCGCGCCCAGTTGACGGCCTCCTCCAAACAGACTCTTGCGAACGCTTCCATCGCAGCCGCCATAGACAAACGTTCGCCATTGAAGTTATTCATGATAACCAGAAAACCTTGGTTCTCCTCGCCGATCAGATTGCCCACCGGCACGCGCACGTTGTCGAAGTAAATGGTGGCGGTATCCGACGCCCACCAGCCTTGCTTCTTGTCTAACTGGGTGCGCGACACCCCGTCGGTATCGGCGGGAATCAGCAATACCGAAACACCTTTAGCCCCTTCCCCGCCGGTGCGTACGGCCGTTGAAAACCAGTTGGCACCCATGCCACCGGTGATGTAAGTTTTGCTGCCATTGACAATATAGTGTTCACCCTCACGCTTGGCGGTGGTGGAAAGTTGGGCGACATCTGAACCCGCATCGGGCTCGGTAATGCCCAGCGAAATGCGTTTGTCGCCACGCAGCACCGGCGGCGCTACTTCGCGTTTGATCTCCTCGGTGGCAAAGTTGACCACCGGTGGTAATCCAATACCGTGCACCATCAAACTGGCGCTGACACCGCCAACGCCAACCCGTGCCAACTCCTCGTTGACTATGTTTATATGCCAGATATCAATACCTTCGGACACGCCGCCGAATTCTTCGGGATAACCCAGGCCCAACAACCCCATTGCGCCAGCTTTGGGCCAAAGATCATCGGGAATTTTACCCGCTTCATCCCAATCTTCCGCATAAGGCATGATTTCTTTGTCGACGAAACGCCGTAGCTGACTGCGCCACTCTTCGTGCTCTTCGGTATGATACGGATTCGGCATACGGGCACTATCAAAGTCTAATGACATAGTATATTCCTGGTGAAAACGAGCCGGCAAAAACAGCTTGTCGACCATGGTAGAGCCCTGCGCGCAGGGCGGCTTGCGAATCAGTGCCAACTATTTTGGATTAGGCGCCAGACTGGTGTCCCATGTCAGCCGATTTCTACCATCTATGCTCAACACTACACTAACCCAGCCGAAATTCGCTCGGCGAGACGCCGTGCCAAGTCTTGAATGCGCTGGAGAAGGAACCTTGATCGGTGTAGCCCAACAAAAAAGCAATCTCGATGATCGCGAGGCGCTTGTCGGCCAGATAACGCTTCGCCAACTCGGCGCGTATATCCTGCAATACCTGCAAGAACTGCGTATTTCTGTCGGCAAGACGGCGCTGTAAAGTACGCCGCGATACGTTGAGTTCACCAGCCACGGTATCGATAGTCATTTCACCTAATGGCAATAAGCGCACAATGGATTGACGCAGGCTGGCAAGAAAAGGATCTTTAAGTTCATCGGCACTAAAAAGACGGCGTAGCGGATGATTCGGTTCTATGTTTATTTCATAGTCAAGTTGAGTGACCGGATAATAGAGAGTCTCGCGACGAAAGTAGAGGCAGCTCACGGGCTGAGCAAAGCGTAATTCGTCACCAAACGTGGTATGCAACAATGTAAGATCGGCAGGCTGATCATAGGTGAAACAAGCTTTCTGTACCGGAATAGGTTGTATGCATAGGGAATTCACAATCGCAGCCGACGCAGCGAGGATTTCATCGCTCAAGTAACGTTGTTCGCTCGTTGCGGACCACAAGGGCTGCCATTCAAGACGAATAAATTCTTCTTCGCGGCGAACGCACACCTCGCCGATATCACCGCGTAACTTGAGCACGCTGGGCATCAGGTTGAGGTAATCGCGAAAGGTATCGCAGATGGTGGACATGTAGAGCTGCACGTTCAATCCAGTCACGTAAGCAACCCGACCGGTGTAGAGGGCAATATCCGCACTACCTGTATACTGCTCGGCTAACTGATAGAGTTGGAAAAAATCGGTCACTGGCAATAGCGTGTCGGGCTGGCGCAATACCTGCCCGTCTATGCCGGCCCCCGTTAGCAACTGCGCCCGGTTTGCGCCGAGGCGCTCGGCGGTTTGTAGCAGCGCATTAACGGAGGCGGCGTAAACGGTCCAGTTTGGGTCTAGTGTCGTCATGCAAGCAGTATAATCATGAACGAAGCGAATGGTAGTTTAGGGAGCAGACCAAACCGAGCAAAATTGCTGTATGCATAACGAACATTGGGTATTTGGCTATGGTTCGCTGATTTTCCGGGTCGACTTTACCTATCTGGAAAAACAAGCGGCCAGCATTACGGGCTGGTCACGGCGCTTTTGGCAAGGCTCGCACGATCACCGTGGCTTACCGCACGCGCCCGGGCGAGTAGTGACTCTGATCGAATCACCAGGCGAGCAATGTGGAGGCGTGGCCTACCGGGTTGAGGAGCATGTGTTCCAACACCTGGATCATCGCGAGAAGAACGGTTACCGACGAGTGGATACCGCACTACTATTCGAGGATGGGAGTAAAGAGCAAGGCACCGTGTATATCGCCGAACACGACAACCATGCTTTTCTTGGTCCAGCGCCACTGGCAGAGATTGCCGCCCATGTCGTTGTCAGCAGTGGGCCCAGCGGTCACAATATAGACTATTTGTTGGAGCTGGACGCCGCGCTGTTGGAGCTAGGCATCGACGATGCACACGTTAGTGAGCTTGCTCAATTGGTGCGGGATATTGCAAATAAAACCTAAGTCGACGCAACTGCCCCAGCCGCATGCGAAGCGATCAAGTCCACAAAACGTGCCAACAAAGGTTGCGGCAAGTCGTGGCCCATGCCATCTATCAATTCTAGCTTTGCATCTGGGATGTGTCGGGCGGTATCAATACCGCCTTCCACCGGCACCAGCACGTCTGATTTACCATGAATCACCAGGCTTGGCGCCTGGATTTTTTTCAATACCTCCACCCGGTCGCCACTGGCAACAATGGCGGCCAGTTGACGCGCAAATCCCAGCGGGTGGTATGAGCGCTGGTAGCTGCGCCTTATTTTCTCACGCAAGACTTCATCGCTAGGCTGGTAATCGGGGCTACCAATCAAACGCCAAGTTCGCATAGCGCTGTCGAGGAAATCCTGCTCACCCGATGGAGGGCGCTTACCCATGTGGGCCGTGACGTTGCGACCGGGACGCGGTAACGAACTGCAACCACTAGTCGACATAATGGACGTTAAACTTAGGGTGCGGTAAGGGTAATTGCTGGCGACCAGTTGGGCAATCATGCCCCCCATGGATGCGCCAACAAGATGGGCGGCGTCGATATCCAACGCGTCCAGTAGACCAACTGTGTCTTCAGCCATATCGTGCAATTTATACGGCACCTTAAATGGCAATTTGAGGCGGGCCAGCAACATCATCTTAAGCAGACTAGGCATTTTGGCCGCGTCCATTTTTTCTGATAGGCCAATATCCCGGTTGTCAAAGCGCACCACCCGGTAACCCTCAGCAGCCAGGCCGTGGCAAAATTCTTCTGGCCAGGCAATCATTTGAGTGCCCAGTCCCATAATCAATACAATCGCAGGCTGCGATGGGTTGCCAAACTCGTCGTATGCAAGACGAACACCGTTGGCCTTAACGTACTGCTCTGTCATACCAAGCTACCAACAATTTAGTGGATTCGCATATTAGTTTCTAAACATTGGCGATAGACAAGCCACCGCCAGCCGGTTCTGCTCATTAGGCTCGTTTCCTCAGTCGTTTGGCTCCCACTTCGGCTTTGTCGCAAAACGGGTGGTTCAGTGTCTGCCTCTTAAACTCTGACAATCACAGGTTCAATTATGGACAGACGATGATCAGTTTTAAAGGCCGTCATCACCAGCAAGATATCATACTGCAATGTGTACGCTGGTATGTGGCACATTCGCTAAGCTATCGCGACCTGGAAGAACTCATGCAGGAGCGTGGCTACGCGGTCGATCATAGCACCATCCAACGCTGGGTGGTCCACTATGCTACTCGCATAGAAAAAGCCTTTCGCAAAGACAAGAGACGGACGGGTCTTCGGTGGCGGCTTGACGAGAGCTACTTGAAAATCAAAGGTGAGTGGAAGTATCTCTGCCGCGCCGTCGACAAGCAAGACCAAACCATCGATTTCTTGCTGACTGCCAGGCGTGATAAAAAGGCCGCTTTGCGCTTTCTCAACAGAGCTATCGGCACTAACGGTAAACCCAGCTTGATTAATATTGTCAAAAGCGGCGCCGATACAGCGGCCATCAAACAGTACAACATCGATGAGAACAAACGCATCAAGATCCGCCAATGCAAATACCTAAACAATTTTGTCGAACAGGACCACCAGTTTTTCAAAAGAAGAATCCGGCCCATGCTGGGCTTCAAGTCTTTCTGGTCAGCGCGAGCTACCTTGGCTGGTTTCGAGTTATGGCGTATGCTGAAGAAAGGTCAGTGCAAGAGTTCGTTGCCGGTGTGGGAGCAGTTTTACGTGCTTGCTACCACAGGATAACTGTGCCCAATGGTCGCCTTTAGTTCGCATTTGACAATATTTGCGACGGAACCGTTAGAAGTGCTGCTGGGTTTGAGATTACCACATTAACTGCCAAAGCCGCCGACAAATTGCATCACCAGGCCAGTACCCAGTAGCAGAAAGCCGATTAACTCAGTTTTCGCCTGGTTTTGCAGTATTTCCTTTACCTTAGGGACTTCCTTTAGGCCTTCCCAACCACGAAACATGTTCTGGATGCGGCGGCGCGCACGAAACGAGGCCTGAACGATATACCAGGCGCCAATGATCTCCAACAATATACCTGTTTCGGAGATATACCAATATAAGCCGTAACTGGACAGGGTTTCAATCAGGTTATTCATTATTCTCTCAATAGCTTGCGGCCTACGCCGGAGTGGGATCACATCCGGCGCCTACCTTAGTTTATCGCCATTCCATTGAGATCGGTTAGCTAGTGATAGGAAGCCGCAGCTACTCCGGCCGTTCAAGCTCAACCGAGTAATGCAACTTACCCAGATTATCGATAATTACGGCATCGATCCCAGGTAAACGGTTAACCAAAGCCAGCCCCTGCTCCACACCGAGCACAAAAACCGTGGTCGATAGTCCGTCGGTAGTAATCGCGTCCTCCCCCAATATAGTGACGCTGCGCACTTCGCGGGCCGAGTCGCCGGTTTTTGGGTGCAGGATATGATGGTAGCGCGTGTCGCCATCGATGAAAAAACGTTCATAATCACCCGAGGTGGAAACCGCGGTATTTTCCAATGGCATTAACACCGCCATTTCTTCTTCACTGCGAGGATCTTTGATACCGGTCAACCACGGCCGGCCACGCCTGTCACCGAGCAAGCGGCTGTCGCCACCGGCCGAGACATTCGCATGTTCAATAGCCATGGTTTTTAGTATGCCTATACCTTGATCGACGGCGTAACCCTTGGCAATACCACCCAAATCAATGCTAACCCCAGGCCGCTTAAACCGTACCGAACGGTCTTGCCGATTGAGAAGAATGTGCTGGTAGTTAATCGCTGGAAGCTGCTGGGCTATCTTATTCTGGTCGGGCTTGATGCCTTTCCGGTAATCATAAAACTGGGCGACCGACGCGAAGGTAATATCGAAAGCACCGTCGCTTAATCTGGAAATCGCCTGTGCATCGGCTAGCAAATTAAAGAGTTCCGACGACACCGGCATCGGTTTTGCGTAAGAGTCTTTGTCACTGGCCCAGCGGTTGAGTGCGCTCAGCTCGGAGCTTTCGATGTAAGGACTAAATTGTTGATCGACGCGTCGCATTTCGGACATGACCTTTTGTATGACTCGCAGCGCGTCAGCTTCTTGCTCTTCATACCAAAGTTCCACAATCACGTCGGTACCCATAATGGCCGGTTTGTCGCCGTACCATTC
>JBPCXM010000103.1:0-3584 GCA_051008535.1 Pseudomonadales bacterium
TGGCAGGGTGCGAAACTCCGCGACGGCGGACCAGTCACGCGGCCAGTCCTGCATCTTTTCGTCATCCAGCCAGTTATGCACGCCGTGTTGCGACGGCATCAGTCCTGTCATTAGCGTGGCGCGCGTAGGCGAGCACATGCCGTTGACTGCAAAGGCGTTGCTGAACTGCATACCTTCGCTGGCGAGTTGATCGATATTAGGCGTACGCACATCCGGATTGCCGTAGCTGCCTACTATGGACGCGGGCTGATTGTCGGTCAGAATAAACAGCACATTGGGCGACTTGGGGCCGGCGGACGCGTTGCTGACCAACAAAAATGATAAGAGCAGGAAAAATCGCATTGGAAACATAGCCATTTAAAATTCGTATTTAGCCTGCACACCAATTGACCTAGGCGGATCAATGGCGCCGAAGAATGCGCCTCTGAAGAAAGGCACATCATTCACCCACGTCGTGGTCTCCTCGTCCGTCAGGTTTTTACCCACCAGAGCGACACTCCAACTCGCTTCGCTGGCAAGCTGAATACGCGCGTTGATTTTTGTGAAAGAATCTTGTTCTGACAATGGGTCCAAATCAAGCGCCGCGAAATAAGCATCGGTAAAATCGGCGCCCAGAATGGCCGTAAATTCTAGGCCATTGCTCATCGAATGCGCGTATTCCAGGTTGATGGTACCGGCCCAATCGGGAGCGAACTGTAATTCCTCGCCCGACAAATCTTGCGTGCATGTGTTCGGATTCATGCCTGTTGCTGCACCGTGCGCTACTTGTTGGTCGGCATTGCAGATTGCAGTGGTAAAATCGTCGTACTCTGCATTTAAGAACGCCACGGCCCCGGTAAGCATTAACGCCTCGGAAATCTGCCAGCGACCATCTATCTCGATTCCTTCGGTGGTTGAGGTTGCCGCATTGCTGGTAACAAACGCCTGACCATTCCATGCAGCTACTTGCAGATCTTCAAATTCAGAACTAAAAATGGCCGCATTCAGTTCAACCGCGCCGCCGGCAAGCGACGATTTCATGCCTATCTCCCAAGAGTCTACCGTTTCCTCCTCAAACTTTTCACCGCTCTCAAAGTCGAAGCCGCCGGACTTAAAACCTTGCGCAACACTTGCATACAGCATGATGTTGTCTGTTGCATCGTACTGGATATTAAACGACGGCGTAACATCGGAGTCGCTGCGCGAGTCGTCGGTTGTGCGATTAGGAAACGGCAGCGAGCCGGTCGTAGTCTGGACGAAATCGAGGTCTTTTTCGTCCTTGGTATAACGCAAACCCAATGTCGCCCGCAAGCTATCACTAATGTTCCATGTGCCCTGCGCAAACACGGCGATGCTGTCAGTGTCCTGCACTAAATCGAAAGTCGTACGGCCGACAAATGGCGGCAGTGGAAACCCGTCCGCCTGGCCCTGTGCCGTATCAAAGTCAAAGAATTGCAGGTGGTCTATTTCCTCGGTCTGATAAAATACGCCTGCTATGTATTCAAAACTGCCGCCGGTCGCCGATTCCAGACGAATTTCCTGCGAAAACTGCGAGTGCTCTTCATCGTATCTTTTTGCAGCGGTTTCGATGTTAGCCGCGAAATTTGCCGGAATATTGTTGTCATACTCGTAGCCTACGAAGGCGGTAATCGAAACCAGGGAGAAATTTTCGAAATCGTATTTCAATGTTGCGCTAATGTTTTGTGCATCAGTATCGTCAAAATCGTTACCGAAAACTGGATTGTTGACCGACCTTTCATAATCGAAATTTTGCTCATAGTTTGGATCTACGGATTGATAGAAAGCCGTAATTGGACCGCCTTCTATCAGTTGCATGTGCCGCCCGGTTTGATCGAAGGACGAGGCTTCTGCTTTTAGCGTCAGTGCTAACGCATCCGATACATCCCAAGATAACACGCCTCGAACAAAGGTTTCCTCTTTCTCGGTCTCGTCGTCACCAGTGGTAATGTTTTCAACGTAACCATCGGCTTCATGTCTCCTAAGCACAAGACGTCCCGCCACACTATCGCCTAAGGGTCCGGAGACGATACCCGTGATGCCGTAAGACCCGTCGCCTTCAAAATATTCAGCATCGATAGAGCCCTCGAATTCATCGCTTGGCTTGCGCGTGGTGGTATTCAACGCGCCCGCTATCGTGTTTTTTCCAAACAGCACGCCTTGCGGCCCTTTCAGTACCTCCACCCGTTCGACATCGAGAAACGGTGAGCGTGAAGAACGCCCACGGCCAAAATAAACGCCATCGATAAACGTGCCAACCGATTGTTCGAAACCATGGTTGGCGCCCGAGCCAATGGCTCGAATCGTTACACTATCCTGGGTTGCATTCTCGGCAATCGTGACGTTCGGTATCGACGCAGAAAAGTCCTCCAGTCCATTCAACGAAAATTGGTCTAACTTTTCGCCTTGCGTCACGGACACAGAAATGGGTACGTCCTGCAAGCTTTGTTGACGCTTTTGTGCCGTAACCACAACCTCTTCCAGCATAGCGGCGTTAGCATTCAACGCCGCTGCGGTAAATACCAAGAGCAGAAGTGAGTTGATTATTGCACGGTTCTGCAGCGCATTCGGTAAGTGCCATGTAGCGTTGTTAATAATTTGGCCGTTGTATCTATGGTACCGATTGATCTTCATAATCCTCGTAACCTCGCGATATTTTTATACGCATTTCGAACTACACAGAGCGCACCACGTTATGCGCATGAGTAAGAAGAGCATATCAAGCAGCCAGGAGCGCTGCCCTGCACATGACGCCAAAAGTCGTGCAATTTACGACATCTGAAAATTGCGTGCGAGACTGAAAACGTTTACGCTAGAATTGGCAAACGCTAGGTAACTAGCTTGCAATCATTCAGCGTGGAAGGTTCGGCAAAAGTGTTAATCAACGAAACGCAACTGCAAGAATACCGGCGCGATGGCGCACTGCGCATTGAAAAAGCCGTACCAGCAGATACCATCAAGACGCTACTCGAACATATCGACCAGCTGATTAACAGCGATCAGGACCGATGGACCACAATCCGCCAAGGAGGCGGCTATAGCGACCGCTATCTCTGGCCGTCGAACGCATGGATGTATGATTTTTGCGCCCACTCTAATCTGCCCGCAATTGCCGGCCAGTTGATGGAAAGCCGCAGCGCACGCCTCTATTTTGATCATATTTTCTTTCGCGATGCTGGCACGCGACAGAAGACCCCGTGGCATCAAGACCGGCCCTACTGGCCGTTTCAGGGTCAGCAAATTGCTTCGGTGTGGGTTGCTCTTGAAGGTTGTACCTTGCAGTCTGGCGTGCTTAGTTTTGTCGCCGGTTCGCATCGCTGGGGCAAGGTCTTCGCCCCTACCGCGTTCTCAAAAACCGCTGGTAGCGCCGAGTTTCTGCAATCCGAATCGGCGTACAGCGAGTCAATGCCCGATATCGACGCGGAACCAGAGAAGTATCGGGTTCTGCGTTGGGATATGACGCCGGGCGATGTGTTGGTTTTTGGCGGTGAAACCATTCACGGGGCAGCAGAAAACAACGATATGAGTCAGCGCAGGGCCGCCATGTCGGTGCGCTATGTCGGCGACGACGCACGCTGGGATCCACG
>JBPCXM010000104.1:0-4849 GCA_051008535.1 Pseudomonadales bacterium
GCCTTTGTTGGTAATTGCCTGGTGCTTTACTCTTAAGGTGTCCATGACTGAAGAACAGTTGAAAGAGATTCAGGACAAAATTAAGAGCTGTGTGCAAGCCAGTCCGTAAGAACTTAGTGGAGTTAGATCAAACTTTCTGCCCCGATATTACTGCGAAAGTTTGATCTAACCCTACTGTTCAAAGAAAGAACTGATTTCGCGTTCGCTTTAGATATTGTCAAGCAAACCCCATTTCCTCTCCCCATGCTAGGTAGGACATCAATGGTTCATGCTCGTCCTCACCCGCCGCCTCCGCCGCTGGCGAGCAACCCGTACCTTCCACAATCCGATTCATAAAGTTGAATAACGCACACACTGTTACCGCATCATAGAGCGCTCGTTCGTCCCAACCAGCATCGTAAACTGCCTGAGCATCAGTGGCAGTTACGCGACTTGGGGTGGCCGTCAATTTTGCCACATAGGCAAGCATGGGTTTGAGTTTATCGGGGATATTCGCGGTGGATAAATCATTCTGTATTTCGTCGAATAGTTCTTTGTCAATCCCAAACGCGCTAGCGATAGTCGAATGCGCTCCGTAACAGTAGTCGCAGGCGTTCGTACCCGATACGTGTGCGGCTATCATTTCCCGCTCGCCCGGGCTCAGAGGTGAATCACCGCGTAAAACAATGTCGTGTAACTCAAGTAAAGGCCTGGCACCACGTGGGAATTTCAGGAAAACATCCGACAGATCGGGCGGGTTTGGAAGAGAGGGAAACTTGCTAGTCATTACAATGCTCCGGATATGAAAGTGTTTTTATTCAAATAATACAGCTGGGCTGCCGTACTCGTAATACCCGAGCGGGCCTGCCATCAGCCCGTCATCGTAGTGGGAATACAAGTCGTAACCCAGCAATTGGCGAGCACGCTCCGGCCATTCTTTTGCCTGCTCTACTGAAGTGTGAAGGAAGTGGTTCTCCTGCGTGCGCAACCAACCAAGAACGTAGGACGTAACAATCGCGCGGCGGCGCTCGCCGCTGGTATTGGTGCCACCTCCGTGAAGTGTTTTACCACCTACAAATACAATACTTCCTGCGCGCATCACAGCTTGAGCAACTTCATCTGGTTGGGCGATGCGCTCCGGGTCTTCCCAAAGATGGCTGCCTGGCACAACACGGGTTGCACCATTTTCTATAGTGAAGTCTGTACCTGCCACCATGGTATTGCATTGCAGCATACGCCCCGGCATCCAAAAATGACCCGGCCAAATCATATCGTCGGTATGTAGTTCCTGTGCGGTTTCACCACCGTATATTTCAATGATCTCGCTGGAATTCAATAGGTACTGACCGCAACTGGGTTTTAGGAAATGGTCCATAACACCCAGCAATCGCTCATCAGTCATCAGATCAATGTAGTTACTGGCTTTACTGACAATGCCGTTTAGCCTGATCGTCTTTCGGCCCATAAATTCTATGGCTTCGGGTTCACCGTAATCATAAGGGGTGTAGGTATCGAACGAGGTCATGATGGATGCATTGAATTCATCCAGCCAACTCCGCTCGACAAAATCATCAACAATCACAGCGCCGTCTTTTTCAACGACTTCAATGATATCAGGCACTGAACAATCAGAAGGCAGGTGGGTAATTTCGGCCATGTGCAACGCTCCAATAATGTTTTATATGTGACAGTTGACAGATTAATACAAATCGAACAAGATGGCTACTACTGATTACTGCGGTACGAGAAGATTCAAAACACCAAGTCTCCCAAAAGCACAAAAAAACTGGCACCCTACCGGGAAACAAAGCGATTGAAACCGGAAGTACGGCGGGCTTTGATTATCGAGGCGGCCCAATCGCTATTGCTATCTCAAGGCTTTTCGGCACTTACCCTACGTAATACAGCAGAAGCCGCCGAAATCAGAATGGCAACGCTGCAGTATTACTTTCCGAGTCGAGAGGCGCTCTTCAAGCAGGCATTTCAGGATATTGTCGATAACGCTTGGAACGATGTAATGGATAAGATTGATCGAATCGATTCCTCGGAACCTGAAGCTCGCTTACGCTGCTATGTGAAGTCTATGTGTGATGCAAGCCGCAACGGGCCTTTAGTTGGATGTTTTATCGAACTGTGGGCCGCAGCCAGAGTACACGACTACGCAGCCGACATTATGCGAGTCTATTATGACGACGCGGTGGTTGAGCTAGCCAAACTACTAAAAGCCGTGAACTCGTCAACTACCACAAAACAAAGTCAGCAGCAGGCTGTACTGACCATGTCTATGATTGAAGGGTTGGCTTTGTTCAATCAGATTGATAGTAAGGCAAAGCGACGATCACGTGTTCCTATTGATAGGGCCGTTGAGTCGATAATGTCCTATTTGGCATGGGGAGAAGAAATGGGTTTTGCCTAAACCGGGGACAGACTGTCACCCGCAGCCTGCACGCTGGTATAACTAAGCAATAAACACAGAATGCTTAAGGCTATGACCGAATACAGCCCAAAACTGTCCATTGCAAGACCGGCGGCGATTGGGCCTAGTGTCGCACCCACTCCTTGCGCCACCGGAACCAATACTGCATTTCTCCCTGACGAATCGCTGCTTGAAATCCAGGCCGACTGCAGTGGCATTACAAAACTATAGAAGAAGTTGTAAACGCAGATCGCTAACGCAAACATCCAGATAACGGATGGCGTGCTCAGCATGATCAATGTCATCAGCAAGGCGCCGTAGCCAACAGTGACCAGCCTATCTCTGGATACATAACTAACCAACCAACTTGGTGAAATGGCGCCGGCAAAACTAAAGGCCAAGCCCCCTGATAGAACAATTCCTATTGAGACATGGCCAAAACCCTGGTTCACTCCCAGCCGTTCAACGAAAACCCAGATAGCCGTTAAAGCGGTCATAAAAAGAACCACCGCCAGCAGAGCAAGCGAGACAGGCTTACCCGGCAATGCATCGAGAGGGGCGTCTAGCACAGCAGGCGCTGGGTTTTTGTGCGGGAAGTATCGGTAAAACAGCACGGGCAACATTGAGGCGGCGGCAGCCAGTAAAAACACGGCCTCCGGCCCGTCCAACTGCAACAACTTCGAAGAAAGTAGCAATAAAACAGCCCCAACTGCCACTTGTGCGGCCAGCGCGATGCTGAACTCGCGGTTAGGGTTATCAGCGCTGGCTAGGGCCGCATAGGCAAAAGCCATCATTGTTGCAGCACCAAAGCCTGCAGCCAATCGAATGACTAGCAAGGCATGATAATCAGTGGCGATAGCACTGAATGCGTTCAGCGCTGCTGTGCTAGTAATCGACATCCACAGAACGGGTCGCCATCGCACGCGGTGAATCCAGAATCGTGCCAATAGTGATGCGACTGTGCCCGCACCCATATCAGCCGCAAGCAACACACCCACCTGACTACCCGCTAGCCCATACGACTCGCTAAAAATACCCGACCAGAGTGGCAACAAATAGAAAGACAATAAGCCGGACGAAAACAGGGCATAGTACAGATACCGGCCACCTTTCGAACCGGCCCGGAATGGGTTGCTCATTGCTGATGCGACAGTTTGCGCAGGTACCACTTAATGAAGTTCTTATTCATGATCTCCTGCTGAGAATAAGGGCCTGGCGAATAGCGCCTTGAAGAGACGCCGCGCTGATTATTTTCCGTAATTGTCAGGTCCTGATCCAAGGTGGTTTGCCAAAGCCAGACCAATTCTTCTGCGTCATAGTCCACACCTTTCTCGGCTTGCTCGTCTACTAACCACGTGGCCTCAACATTGGTTACCTCATGATCTTGAGGTGAGAACCGAAGCAACATCGCGTAATCGTTCGCAATAAATAGATAGTTCAAGTAATTCAACGCCAGATAAGACACCCCACCGTCGTACTCGCGCATCTCGCCCAGCAGCGGCGCCATGGCCTTACCGTCACGGCTTTCAGTCAGGCGCCCTTTGCCTATCGGCATTCTTGTCATTGCGCCGCCATCATCAAACTCTCCTTCCCAGAACGGATGCCCTAGTTTTTCGATTGTTTTCAGCCATGGGCCAAGTTCAGCCTGGTACTCTGCCTGCGCTTCGTCAGGCCCAGATCCAGTTCCAGCACCAGCGGCTAATAGTTTTGGTTTCGAATGTACGCTGCAATATTCTGGGTGAGATGGAAGGCAGTGGTAGCACTCGATGAAGTTTTCGACCACGAGCTTCCAGTTTGCTTGCGTTGGTACAACAAGATCTTTCGCCGACTTTGTAGCTCGAATTCCATGAAATTGGCAGTAGGGCTTGAATGGCGAAATCCAACCATCAAAATCTGGCGGATTGTCTGCCATGGAAACGAAGATGATGCCTTCTTCTGTACGCACAGCGCAGCTGTGCAGATTGTGCTGCTGGAATTCAAAGTCTTCAGCCATCAGTCTCACTTTTTGCAGCTGGCCATCCAGCCCATAGCGCCATGCATGATAAGGGCAAACGAAGGCTGTACAGTTGCCTGTCTCAGTCAGACAAATTCTTGAACCACGGTGTCGACAAACATTGTAGAAAGCATGAATTTCTTCATTTTCGCCCCGAACCAGAATGATTTCTTCGCCCAAACTATTGAAAAGAAAATAGTCACCCAGCGCCTGAATTTGCTTCGCTAAACCTGCAATATGCCACATTGGTTCCAGCACGGCCTCAACGTCACGATTGTAGATTTCGGGAGAGCAATAGAATGGCCTAGGTAAGCTATGGTCAGTGCGCACTTCAGCCAGATGCGTTTTGATTCCACTAGAAGTCATTTATGAATTGTCATCGCAGGAATTGCAGGATTTCGGGGCGGACCACAGTATAATTTAATACAGTGAATTTGTAGCACGGAAATTTAGTGACTGAG
>JBPCXM010000105.1:0-16440 GCA_051008535.1 Pseudomonadales bacterium
GCCCCTATGGTTTATGATTGCGCGGCCGCCCGTTCTTTTAAAACCGGCGACGCATCCGCCCAAAACCGTCGATTTTACGCTTTTATGCCCCAGCTGTACCAGCCCAAGGAGCCAAACTGGCAGAACCAGCACCGTGTTATCGGCGCGCAATTGTCAGCCGCGTTGAAGTCATCGCTGCTCGACAGCGGTTCCTTGACAGCGCGATTGGTGGCAGTATGCGAACACTTTGAAGTGGTAGTACAAAGGCAGTTCTGGGGCTTTCCACGGCCATCCGAGCGTCGACTACTGCAACTTAACGCACGCCGCTACGTGCTGATCCGAGAGGTCGCACTGGTCTGCGACGGTCAGCCAGTGGTGTTCGCGCGCAGCGTGATGCCCGCCGAAAGCTTGAGTGGAGCATTAAGACACCTGCGCCGCTTCGGTAACCGCTCACTTGGCAGCTTGCTGTACGCCGACCCGGATTTACACCGCAGTGACTTCGAATTAGCTCGTGCGTCAGCAGGACTGTTTCGCGTACCCGAAACAGTCTACGCGGGCGACTCCGCGATCTGGGGCAGGCGCTCGCGCTTTATCCTCAAAGATAAACCGCTGATGGTGAGCGAGATTTTTCTGCCGGGGTTTAAATGCTGACCGCGGCCAAGCTCAACGCTTACTCGCAGTTAATGCGTATCGAAAAACCCATCGGCATATTACTGCTGTTATGGCCCACGTTGATTGCGCTGTGGATTGCGAGCGCCGGGCATCCATCACTAAAGAACATCGTTGTTTTTGTAGTCGGCACCTTTCTTATGCGCTCGGCCGGCTGCGTTATCAACGATTTTGCTGACCGAAATTTCGACGCGCATGTTGAACGCACCCGCGCCCGGCCGCTCGCTAGCGGCGCCGTTGCGCCGGCCGAGGCCTTGCTATTGTGCGGTCTTCTGTGCACGCTGGCTTTTGGGCTTGTGTTGCTGACCAACAAGCTGACTATCGTGCTGTCTTTTATTGGCCTTGCTGTAGCCACTGTCTACCCTTTTATGAAACGCGTTACCTATCTGCCGCAGCTAGTCCTCGGCTTTGCGTTCTCATTTGGCATGCCTATGGCATTTGCCGCCGAAACCAATCATGTTCCACACGCTGTGTGGTTGCTGGTGGCAGCCAATCTGGTATGGACGGTGGTCTACGATACTTTTTACGCTATGGTCGATAGAGACGACGATCTGCGCATCGGTCTGAAATCTACCGCTATTCTGTTTGGAGATTGGGATCGCGTCATTACCGCCGTGTTACAAGCACTGTGTTTGCTATTGTTACTGCTCGCAGCAAACATCTTCCGGCTACACTGGGTTTTTTATATTGGTCTTTTCATTAGCACGCTTATGTTTATTTATCAGCAAACCCTGATTGCAAACAGGCAACGAGACGCTTGCTTTAAGGCGTTTCTGCATAACAATTGGGTAGGTCTTACGTGGTTTTGCTCGACTGCTCTGGCTTATGCGTTGATGTGATGCCCTTGCTCGTAGAATTTATTCCCAGCATAGATACTGTTGGTGCCACCGAGTGGAACTGCTTGGCCACTGCCAGTGAGCCATTTTTACGCTATGAGTTTTTGCACGCACTGGAAGCTAGCGGTAGTGTTAGCGCCGAGACTGGCTGGCAGCCGTTTCATATCACTGTTCGCGCTGCCGACAAAACATTGCGCGCCGTAATGCCCTTGTATATCAAGGACAACTCCTACGGTGAGTACGTGTTCGACTGGAGTTGGGCCCACGCCTATTCGCGCAATGGACTGGACTATTACCCCAAACTTATGAGCAGCGTGCCGTTTACTCCAGCAACTGGATCTCGCTTGCTGGTAGACCAAAGCAGTGACAAGCAAACGATCAGCGCCGCTATCTTTGCAGCCACGCGAAAACTGGCAAAAAAAATTGATGCATCATCATGGCATATTCTTTTCCCTGAAGACCAAGAATGCCAGCGCTGGGAAGACACCGGTATGCTGACGCGCTTAGGGTGTCAGTTCCACTGGATGAATGACGGCTTCACCAGCTTCGACGACTTTTTGAAAAACTTCGCCGCGCGCAAACGCAAAGCACTGAAGCGCGAACGGCGACGCGTGCAGCAACAAGACATAAAGTTAACGAGTTATACCGGCACTGAAATTAGCGAAGTGCTATGGGAAGCATTTTACGAGTTTTACCAGTTCACCTATTATAAGCGCGGCCAGCAGGGTTACTTGAACAAGGATTTCTTTTTACGAATCGCCGCTAGCATGCCGGAAAACCTAGTCATGGTTTTGGCAACGCTGCACGGCAAGCCAGTGGGTAGCGCGTTGTGTTTCAAAAATGACTCAACCTTGTTTGGGCGCTATTGGGGGTGTCGGGAGGAATACGACTGCCTGCATTTCGAAGCCTGTTACTACCAAGGCATAGATTACTGCATAGCGCATGGCTTACAACGCTTCGACCCAGGCGCGCAAGGCGAACATAAAATTCAACGCGGCTTTATACCGGTAAAAACTTGGTCAAATCACTGGATTTCCCATCCGGATTTTAACGAAGCCATCGTGCGGTTCTTAGATGATGAAACACGGGGGATGGAATCTTACCGTGGTGAGTGTTGCTCGTTGTTGCCATTTAATTCGCAGTACTGTAAGACTTCGGCAGTTAGGTCGTTGATTGAAAGCGGGTAAGTGTCGTTAGCCAAACTTGCGCCAATACAACAAACGATTGTTAGACGGCAACGCAAAGTCATCGAGCAATCTAAATCCGGCAGCCTCTGCCAAGCCATCCACTTTCTCGAAATCTCGTATTCCGCTTTGCGGGTCGCGCGCGTGCAACCAGTCGTCGAACCGCGCGTTGCTGTCGCTGGTGTACTGCCCTTCGTAATTGAAGGGTCCGTAAATACAGAGTTTGCAGTCCATGCTGATGTTGTCAGCCAACAGTTGAAACGTGGTTTCAACTTCTCGCCAACTCATAATATGCAAGGTGTTAGCAGAAAAAACCGCGTCGATTCCGATGTTCACGCATGGCCAGGTTTGATTATTCACGTCAAACTCAATAGCGGAAGGCAGGTTGGTGAGGCCAGCCGCGCTGCGCCATTGTTCGATACCGGCGAGGTGTTCGGGTACGTCGCTGGGCTGCCATTGTACGTGCGGCAGGTGTTCGGCAAAAAACGCGGCGTGCTGGCCGGTACCGCTACCGATCTCGAGGACGCGTTGCCGATCGGCAAACGCGTCGCTTAGAACGTCGAGAATTGGCTGCTTGTTGTTTTCACAAGCCTGCGAAAACGGCTTAGTCATTATTTTGCGCCAAACACCTTTTTCAATAAATCGGTTGTACGCGCAGCCGGGTTGGTGCGGATGGCAGCTTCTTCCTTGGCGAGGTAGTAAAAGATGCCATCCATGCCCTTTTCCACCGCGTGGTCAGTGAGGCTACTCTTAATATCAGGCGCAAATGGAATCGATTTGTACTTGCCCATAATATTATCGTAACTTTTCACGGCACCGACTTCTGCCAGGCTCTCGCTGACTACTGGGCGCATTTCTTCCTGCAACGGAGCGGTCATCTTAGTCTTGAAATACTCGGTGGCCGAATTTTCCGGGCCGCTATAGATTTTTTTCGCATCGTCTATGCTCATTTCGGAAATCGCCGTGATAAACAACTCCTTGGCCTTTGGGGTGGCCGCCTCAGCCGCGCGATTAAGTTGTAGTTCGAGCTCATCCAGGCTATCTCCCATGCCGGCTTTGTCCAACCATTTTTTTGCGCTAACCATCTTCTCCGGCAACGGAATATGGATCGCGCTGTCGGTATTAAAACCATCCGGCTTGCCCAGTTGGCCAACGACTTTTTCGGTGCCGACTTTTAGTGCGTCTTTCAGGCCCGCGCTGATATCACCGACGCTGAGGGCGGAACTTGTTACACCATCCTCCTTGCTTTTATTCAGCATTTCTTTGCCTTTATCCAGCCAACTGCCTTCCGCTTGGGCGGTCGTGCAGCCCACCGTGACAATGGCGGCCAACAATGGCAAACATCGCAAAACCGTTAGAATTGGAAAGCTGGCCGAAGTCGCGCATTTTACATTGTTCATAGCAGTGCTCGCTGTGGCGGGGATGCGTTGCAGCAGCTTAGCACGACTCAAGAGAAAGCTGAATCTAGGTAGCCTCTGAACAAGTCTGTGGCGTCTCTGCGTGGTCTGAAGCGTACAGCCGAGAGGCGCGTTTTTGGAGTTATAGTGGACCTATGTCGAGAGAATGCAACGACGCGGATAGCTCTTGAGCGATTCGGCCGAAGGGAAAATCTAAACTAGTTTGTGGCTTGCGCGACGAGCTCCAATTTTTGCGCGCGCGTCAAACGCTTTAGCTCCACCTCGCGTCGGGTCGCCGAGCTACGGTCATGCCCTCCTTCCTGATACACGACTCGCAAGGGTTCGCGACCACGAAAATATTTGGCGCCGACTTTACCTTCGCCGTGTTCCTGTAAGCGGCGTTTGACGTCGGTGGTAATGCCAGTATAAAGCGAATCGTCGCTTGATTTTATCATGTAAACAAACCAATCAGCAGGCACAGCAGCTTTGCTCATGCTGCCAGCTCGCTAAACTGCACTAGTATCGGCTCATCGTGCGCTTGCCACTGCGGGTATTTATACATCACAGACTCGAACAACGTGCTGCTTAAGTGTTCTTGCAGCCAACGCCGAAGGTGCGGATACGGCGCGGCATCAAACCAGGCTCTATCGACATTGGCAAACTGACGAATAAACGGAAAAATCGCCTGGTCAGGCAAGCGACTGTGCTCACCGAGCAAGAAGGGGCGCTTCGTTAAAGTGCTTTCCAATTGCCGTAAGAACTCTTCGGTCTGGCTACGATAATCCTGCTGCGTGCGTTCGGGAAAACGCGTCCAGTATTTGTAGTGATCCAGCGCCTGTTTGAAAGGACCATCGTTGTTGGCGATGAGTTGTTCGCTAAGCTGTTTTTCCGAAACAGTTTGCGGCAGCCAATAGTCACGATCACTCTGACTTAAGGCCCAATGAATAACATCCAGACTCTCATCCAGCACGACGCCATTCGCTAACTGTAATACCGGAACTGTCGCCTTGCTCGAAAGCTCCAGCATCGCGGGGGGCTTATCTTTCAACAAGATTTCACGCAGCTCAATACGAATACCAGCATAATAGAGCGCTAGGCGCGCGCGTATCGCGTAAGGGCAACGGCGGAAGGTATAGAGAATAGGTGTTTTCATAGCGCATGCATACCATCAGCAATGCAAGCCAGATTCGCGACTAAAGTCACTCGCCACGTCCGTGTGGCTCGCCCTTCGGGCAGCCTGGCTGTGCACCAGTTTGCCTGGAGCAAACTGGAACAGCTTAAGCTGGCCTGCGCTAGCAGGTGATGTCCATGGACGTAGCCTATAAATCGGCTTTCCTGCAGATTTGTCGCTCTGATAATAAAGAGAGCCCACCAGCTAAATGAAAAAGTCGGTATTCTCCATGCCCAGTTGCATCGCGCCGAGGTTACGAGCAAATGGCGTGGGATTGTTAGCCACGTGCGCCCGTGCCGTATGAATGTCGAGGAAACGCTGCTGAATCTCACTGCCAAGAAATACCGAGCGGCCGCCAGCTGAGTTAAACAAACTGTCGATCGCATCAATGCACTTTTCGATGACCAGCGACGCTTGATAGCGATATAGCACACGGTCTTGCAGCGGAATTTCCTGCCCGGCATTGACGGCATCGGTCATACGGTCGAAGTTACGGTACAAGATAGCTTCAATTTCGTCGATTTCCGTTATCGCGTTAGCGACTAACATTTGCGTCGCGGTATCTTGTGCGAGTTTGGTGGGATCGTTACTGGCCTTACCAAGGGCACCTTGTTTGAACAGTTCAATGGCCGCGCGCGTGGCACCGATAGCCGGCGAACATACGGTGCGTGCGAAAATCTGCGCCCAGGGGATGCGATACAAGGGCGCATCGGATACGGCGTAGCCTGGATTGGTCAGTTGAAAGCCATCAATCTGCCGATGCGTTCTATACGCGGGTACAAACGCGTCTTCCACGACGATATCGTTGCTGCCCGTGCCTTGCAGTCCCATCGCCTGCCAGGTGTCTTCGATTCTATAGTCGGGCATGGGCACCAAAAATGTGCGGTATCCATCGTTCGGCACAATCGCGCCCAATAACACCCAAGTACAGTGATCGGAACCGCTGGACCAACCCCAGCGACCACTGAGTTTAAACCCATCTTCGACGACTTCTATTTTTCCCATCGGAGCATAGGAAGAGCTGACGCGTGTATGGATGTTGTTGCTCCATACGTCTTTCTGTGCGCGTTCGTCCATCAAGGCCAACTGGAACGCGTGCACCGCAATGATGCCGCTCGCCCAGGCGGTCGACATGCAGGCTTCGGAAATCTTGATTGCGGTTTTAAAGAAACCCTGTGGCGACATTTCATAACCGCCAAACTGGCGTGGCTGCAAGGCCAGGAAGAAACCAGTTTCTTGCAGCTCATCGATCGATGCCTGCGGTACCTTGCGCAGCTGCAGCGTCTCTTCAGTGCGGTCTTTGAAACGCGGTAACAGAGCCTCTACCGACTCGAGCAGTTTTTGTTCAATCTGTTGCTGGTCTTCGGCAGTTTGCAAACGTGGTTCGGCTGAATTCATAGCGCACCTGGATTGGTCGAGGTTGTAGGGGTATGCGTTGCGCGATTGATGCGGAGCCAGATCAACGCCGTAGCGAAGCGACCCGCACTGGGCTTCATCCGCCCAATACAGTATGCAAGCATCGTGTTGGTATTGAGGCTAAATTAGCATAAAAATCAGCGCTGTGGCCAGTTGCATGGATTACAGTTCCGACAACTCGGCGCGTAACGACAGCCAGACTTATGAACACTACTTATATTGAAACGTGTTTTTAATAACCGGTTGCGGCCATTTGACGCGATCACGAAGCAAGCACAATAGGGCCTGTGCACAATCTTTGTTAAACTCGCCGGTTTTTTCCAAGTGTCATGGGCGCCGCATCATGCTTAAAAAACTTTTACTCGGATTGGCGCTACTACTCGTCGCCGCCACTATCTATGTAAATTATGGCAATCAGCCACCCGCCATAGACCCGGCATCGGTGAGCTACAGCATGTTGCAGCCAGGACCTTATGAGGTAAGCAGAGAACAGCTCGAAGTCACCGACGACAGCCGCCCGACGCAGGCAAACGGTGACTACACTGGCAGTGATAGCCGCAGCTTCGCGTTATTTGTCTGGTCACCCAAACCCGGCTCGGTGACTGCGCCGCAGCCGTTGCTAATTTACAGCCATGGCTTTATGTCTACCGGCGAGGGAGGCAGCTATCTGGCCGAACACCTGGCCAGTCACGGTTTTGTCGTCGCGGCGGCAAGCTTCCCGCTGACGAATTACGATGCGCCAGGTGGGCCGAACGTCAAAGACGTGGTGAATCAACCGGAGGACGTGACATTCATGATCGACCGATTAATGCAATGGAATGCAGACCCGCAGCACCGTCTCTACAAAACGATTGATGCACGCCGTATTGCAGCCGCCGGTTTGTCGCTAGGCGGCATGACCACGACCATGGCCGCCTTCCATCCCACACTGAGTGATACCCGCCTCAAAGCAGCCATATCGGTTGCCGGCCCCTCGGTGATGTTTTCACGCGCATTTTTCCAACATCGCAACCTGCCTTTTATGATGGTCGCCGCGCCGGAAGATGCCATGGTTTCCTATGCCGACAACGCCGCGGACATTTCGGCTAAAGTCGACAACGCCATTCTCACCACCATCGCCGGCGGCTCACACACTGGCTTTAGCAGTATGGCGAAATGGTTACGTTGGACCGATAATCCGGACCAGATCGCCTGCGACCAGTTGATGAAAAATATTGACGTCGAAGCAGAGGCCCCCTGGTTCGACCTGCTTGGCACTCCAGAGCAAGGGATATTGGAAATCGACGCGTCATCAATGTGCGCGGCCTCGCCGTTACCCAAAGCGATCAATCCGTTGCGCCAACAGCAGTTGAATACGCTGGCAGTGTTTGGTTTTCTGCAATGCAAACTGGCGGAACCGACCAAGAGCGAGCGCTATTGCCGGTTTTTGCAAGAGCAGTTACCACAAGAGATGGCTGAAGTTTCGGTTACAGGCGGATAGTTGGCCAGTGCAACTGCTTGATAGCCGCGAAAAGCCCAGGCCTTGCAGCGGGAGGCTATGACAGCTTAAAGACGCTAGGATTTGCGACCTCGACGCACCCCTAGGCTTAATAAACCTAAGGCCGACATCATCAGCGGCAGAGCAGCGGGGATGGGGACGACATGTGCGAAAATTCTATTCGCAAACGACTCGTGGGTAGCCGCTGTGGGGTGAAACTGGTCCCAGAATAAATATTCGTCAGGATTCGCGCACACTGCTCCTGGGCCTCCTACACCGGTCGCTCCGTCGAAGCAGGCATCGGTGACATTCGTAAAACCAAATGCTGCCGGATTGGCGACAATGTCATTGGTTATACCGAATAAGTCAAACATCATCACATTTGCGTCCAGCGTTAAGCCATTTAATGCCGTCTCTACTGCCTGATTGAGCGCCATTGTGCCCAGGGTGGCGAGGAAGACCCCGCTGTCGCCCCCGGCTTGCGCCTCGGGCGTCAATCCCAGATTTGGCAGATTAGGTACCAGAATCTTGGTCGCGCCCGCCTCGCTTAAATCACTAACAATACCCGCCAGCGCCGCCGCAGATTGGCCCAGGTCGATACTTCCACCCGCGGCCAAGGCACGCAGATCATTGCCACCACCGAGAACGATATACAGCGCATTGGGCTCGGCCACTCCATTGGTAGACCTGAAATATGAGTCAAGTTGACTGGTTAGCGGCGGTACTACAGTGCCTGTAGTAGGTGGTGTGGGCGAGCCATCGAAGGTGTTTATCTCGGCGCCACCAACAGCGTAGTTCGTGCCACCCGACAATGAATTGAGAGAGCTCACTCCGAGTAGATTAGCCAGCACGTCAACATAATTAGGGCCGTTGCTGAACCGACCATTAAAATAGGGTGCAACTGGAGCATTACCTCCCTCCAGAATGAAGCGGTCGCCGGTATCCGACAAACTATCGCCAAAAACAACCAGACTAGTAGGGGTTGTAATCGCTTGTGCCGTGGATGCAGCAAGGACCACGAGTAGCGCTGCGCAGTTTACGATCGCGCAATTGATAATACGAATTGAAGGTTTCACTACTACACCTCTCTATTGGCTTTCTAGTCTTAGAACGTCAAATTTCAGTTATTTCACACCAAAATTGGGTCAATGTTTTGACTGTACAGAAAACAGCCACTATTGGGAAGACCAATAACAACGGAATTAATGCATAAATTGACTAACCCCTTTTTTGACCGCCTCACGTTTAAGTAAGAGAACTCACAAAAGGAGTGCAGCAAAATGTATCAACCTAAGCTATCTATCGCGATTGGCCTGGCCCTTATCATCGGCGCCTGCAGCGATCAACAACCAAAAAATGATGTCGGCCGAGTCGAGAGTGGATCGAAAGTTCACCATGATGCGGACTCAACACTAGCCAAGCCGCCGACTACGGCGATACGAGAAGAAGCTGTCACAACTCAAGCTGTAAGCGGCAAGGTTGCGCAATCGAATGAGGTAAGCGCGCAACTGAAAATGTCGGCACCCGCGTTGGCCGATGGTGGATATTTAGCAAATAATCACGCTTTTGTCAGCGCACCACAGCCATTCCCACGATACGCGAGCGAGCCGTTGGATCGCGAAAATTATCTGCGCTTTACCGAAAATTCGCTCAAATCTGTGCTGGAAGATCCCGTCTCGACCTTTAGCGTGGATGTCGACACTGCCGCCTACAGCAATATTCGCCGCATGCTGGCGCGCGAAGGCAGACTGCCGCCCAAAGACGCCATAAAGGTCGAAGAGATGATCAATTACTTCAGCTACGACTACGCAGCGCCGGAATCATTAAATCGACCGTTTGCCGTGCACACCGAATTAGCACCGGCGCCGTGGAACAGCAAACGTCACTTGCTGCAAATTGGTCTTAAAGGGTTCGAACCTGCCGCCGAACAACGTCGCGCTGCCAATTTGGTATTTCTGGTCGATGTGTCCGGCAGTATGCAATCGCAAGACAAGCTCGGATTAGTAAAGAAATCGCTGCGTCTATTGGTCAACCAAATGCAAGCGCAAGACCGTATTGCGATTGTTGTCTATGCCGGCGCGGCGGGCATGGTGCTGGATTCCACGACCGCCGATCAGAAGGCGAAAATCATGGCGGCCATCGACGGACTGCAAGCCGGTGGCAGCACCAACGGTGGTGCGGGCATCCGCCTGGCTTACAATCTGGCGCAACAGCATTTGATAAAAGACGGCATTAATCGGGTGCTGATCGCCAGCGACGGCGATATGAACGTTGGCACCACCAACCTCGAAGCGCTGAAAAACCTGATCGAAGAAAAGCGCAGAAGCGCCATTGCGCTGACAACGCTGGGTTTTGGCACTGGCAACTATAACTACGCCTTGATGGAGCAACTCGCCGACGTCGGCAACGGTAACGCGGCCTATATCGACACGTTGAAAGAAGCGCAGAAAGTACTAGTCACAGAAATGCAATCGACGCTGCTGACCATCGCCAAAGATGTTAAAATTCAGATTGAATTTAACCCCGATGTCGTCGCCGAATACCGTTTGATCGGCTACGAGAATCGCTTGTTGAATCGGGAAGATTTCCGCAACGATAAAGTCGATGCCGGCGATATCGGTGCGGGCCATACGGTGACCGCGTTATACGAGATCAGCCTGGTAGGTAGCGGCGCCGAAATGATTCCTGAGCAACGTTATGGCGGCAAGCGGGTGACAAACGGCGCCGAAAAATCCAATGAGATTGCCTTCGTACGCTTGCGCTACAAGAAACCTGATGCGGAACGCAGTGTGGAATTCGACAAAGCCATTAGCCGCGACGAGATACAAGCCAGTCTGGCCTCGGCAAGCGACAATTTGCGCTTTGCAGCCAGCGTAGCCGGCTTTGGTCAATTACTGCGCGGCGGCAAGTTTACCGAGCAATGGAACTTCGACGATGCGCTACAACTGGCGCGTAGTGCCAAAAGCAAAGACCCGCATGGTTATCGTGGTGAGCTGCTCGGTCTGGTAGAGTTAGCGAAAAGCCTGGCGACGCCAGATATCGCTCACAGCGATTCACAACCCTAAGCGGTTCGCAAACGCAAGAGACTGAATGGGCGGAATTCTCAATAAGCTCAAAAGCGACGAGTCACTGATGTTGGCGTACCAGCGCGGCGACTCGACTGCTTTCGAGGTATTGTATATGCGCCATAAAGACGCCTTGTTCGGTTTCCTCTACCGTAGCTGCCTTCGGCATTCGATTGCCGAAGAGCTGGCACACGATGCATGGACATCCATCATCCGTCGGGTTGCCAGCTACCAAGCAACGGCCGCGTTCAAAACCTATCTGTTCCAAGTAGCACACAACAAGTTAATCGATTATTGGAGACGTAACCAAAACGCAGCGCTTAGCATTGAGTTTGATGAACGCATACTGCCCAACAATACCGAGACGCCGTTGCACTGCCCAGAGTCACAGCAACTGCGCGTCGAGCTGCGCGCCGCCATCGAAAACTTACCCGTAGACCAACGCAACACCATGCTGCTGCGCGAGCAGGGCTTTAGTCAGGAGGACATCGCCGCCATCACCGGTACGGAGCGCGAAACGGTAAAAAGCCGCTTGCGCTACGCCACCCAACATTTACGTGACAATATGGGGGTAACGCAATGAGCAGAAAATCCCCGACAGAATTTTCTGACCTCTTCAATCGATCACCGACACCCGATTCGCCACCTGAATTGGACAAGCGTATTCTGGAATATGCGCGTCGAAATGCACCACAGCCTGCGCGTAGAGAACCGTTATTTTTAACGGTGGCAGCGACATTGTCGGTTGCCTGCATTGGCCTGCTGGTGGTACTGCGTTCGGGTGAAGTACCACTGCCGGAGCTTGCTGCGCAGCGAGCGCCACCGACAATGCCCATTGCAAATAGCCGAAGTGCGCCGCCGGTTTCTGATAGCGCCGCGGAACGGCGAAGCAAAGAGGTGTCAGCACTCATTCCACGGACTGAACCGGAAAGCGAAGCAAGCATGGCACAGTTATCGAATGCTGAACCAACCGAGACTGGTACCAGTGCGAACTTAGCTATCACGCAATCGCGAGTAAAGGCGTTCGGCACGCTGCAAAATCAAGCGCTATCGGTGCCGGATGCTTCGGCACCGACACAATCTGGAAAGTTAGCCTTAGACGATTCATTGGGGATGACCGCGCCCCAAGGCGTAGCGCAAGCAGCGATGGAAGAGGCTTTCATCACTGGCGACAAGAAATCGCTGGTAACGGCGACGCGCGTAAAATTCAAAGTCGACAATAATGGTTTAGTTGGCAACGAAGATATGCAAGAGGCGCTGCAGGAAATTAAGCAGCTTTATGCCGACGGCAAGAAGAGCGAGGCTGAGAAGGCTTATCAAGAATTGCGTGCGCGTTGCAAAGAATGCGATTTGCCTAAATCGCTTAAGCAGGCGCTCAAAGTGCAAGATAATAAGCTGAATGAATAAGATGTAGCAGCTCGGCCATTGCCCCTATCGGTAATGGCCGAGCAAGTGGCGCGCAACCGCAGCCTAAAGTGGTTAACCAGCGAACAAACGCCGCTCTTTAATGATTTCAACGGCGGATTCAGGAACCATCTGCTCCCACTGAGGATCGTTTGCCGCAATCAAGGCCAATACCTGAGGCGAATGGATATTGAGGACATCCTTGTTAAAATTCTCAATACCCTGCACTGCTCCGCAGGCGCGCAAGTATTGAAACAGCAGGCTGGTGGCTGTATCCAACTCAAGATCATCGATCGTTCTTATGTTCCCGCTCTGCTGGCATTGCGCCGGATAAACATACAAACCCGCGTCATCGCCAAGTAAATTTCCCAGCGAAGCCAGCATGCCATGGTCGTAGGATTGATAGTGGCTGCTGTCTAACAATTCTCCCAAGCTGTCCATGCCCAGCGCGAGCGCCGTGCGGCGCACGCCCGCATGGCGTAAATAGGCGGCCAGTTTTTCGAAGCGCAGAAAATCGGAAATCAAAACCGCATGACCGGTTGCCGCCAGCACGTCGACGCGGCTAATGAAGTCTGCCAGGCAAACGTCGCCATCAGCGGACAAATGATGCATTGTGATTTCCATCACAGCGGTGTGATCTTCGCCGGGAAAATTCTGCTCGAATTGCGCGGCAGCACTGTGTAACAAATCGATATTAACGTGTGTAAGCGGCCGGAAACGACCGCGATGAACCACAACCGATTTCTTGCGTAGGTATTCGCACGCTTGCAACACCTTGCCATCCGCCGCAAACATCGCCGCGCCCGTATAACCCAGCTGCACCAGACGCAAGCTCATCACTCGATTGTCCACCGCCTGGAACGCGTCACCAGAGAATTCGACCATATCAATTTCCAGCCGCTCAGCAGTTAAGCCGTCCATTAGCGAGCTTAGCAACTGCTCTGGTTGATCCGCCAGAAACGCAGCCCCGTAAACAAGGTTGACACCGGCTATGCCCAACGCGTTTTGTTGCAGCGCATTGATGTTGTCAAGCATGCGGATATGAATAATGATCTGGCTAGGCGCAGCGCCGGGGTGGGCCTGGAATTTGATGCCCATCCATGCGTGACACTTATTGGTGCCCTGAAAATTGCGCGCCGAGACGGTATCCGCAAAGGAGAAGAATGCCGTGTTTTCACCGCGTTGATCGCTCAAGCGTTCAATGTTTAGACTATGCTCCGTTGCTAGCATCGCTTGCAAGCGTTCGCGCGCCACATAACGCTGGCATTCGCCGTAGATGGCATCGCTAACACGCATATCGTAAGCGGAGATACTTTTCGCGATAGTCCCCGCTGCTGCCCCGGCTTGGAAGAACCAGCGCACCACTTCCTGGCCGGCACCGATCTCGGCAAATGTGCCATACAGTCGTTCATCAAGGTTGACGAGTAAGGCCTTCTCTCTTGTGTCTGTAGGGTGTGCTGGGTTTGGCATAATGTTATCTCGTTGGCAATCGTAAAATTATCGCTATACATGGGCCGCAGAGCAGCCCTTGCTAGCGTATCGGCCAACACTGAATTTTCTTTAGTGGCAACGACCACATGAAGTAAAATTTTTAACGTAGTAGAAAGCCGTGCGCAAAATCGTCGTTCGCATTAACAATCCATTGATTGCTGCCAACGACCGACGCACTGCCCTCTATGCGTGGTATGACCGCTTTGTATGGTCCGTAATCCAGCGTTTTGATGATTGAGGCCGCAAATACCGACGCGACGATACTTTCCACGAGCAAGCGCTGACCTTGCCGCAATTCACTACGTTGAAAATGTATAGCCATGCGGCCAGATACCCCAGAACCGGTCGGCGAACGATCAACTTCACCGTCGGCGAAAACACAGACATTGCGGCTGTCCACACCGGAAGAAACCGTATCGCCGATGAATACAGTGCCATACAAAAACCCCAAGTCGGTCTCAAATGGGTGCACAATGTTGTGATTAGTCGCGCTGACGGCATGTTTTATTTCAGAACCGAGGTCTATCAGACGCCGAAGATTGGCTGGGATGAGTTCGAGGCCGAGCGGGCGCGCATCGACATAGGCATAAAACGCGCCCCCGTAGGCAAGGTCGTAGCTGAGCTCTGCTCCCAAACTCTCGATAAATACCATCGCGTCGAGCTCCGCCACAAACGAAGGCACGCAGTCGAATGAGGCGCTGATATTGCCATCGACGACCACCGCGACGGCCTTGATCAAGCCACAGGGCGCTTCGATGTTCAACTTAGCATGTCCGTCGACCACCTCTACCCACCCCATTTCGGTCGCCAGTGTCATGATGGCGATCACGGCATGGCCGCACATGGTGCTATAGCCCTCATTATGCATGAAAATGACGCTGCAATCGGCCTCGGGATGGAATGGTGGCAACACCAGGCAACCGTACATATCCGCGTGGCCGCGGGGTTCGAACATTAGTGCTGTGCGTAGGTGATCGTGCTGCGTTTTCAGAATACGACGGTATTCGAGCAACGAATTCGCCGCGATTTCGGGATAGCCCGCGACAACAACGCGCAGCGGTTCGCCGCCGGTATGCATATCGATAGTTTTTATCCGGGTTGCGTCAGCGCGTAGTTGATAGTCCTGCTTGCGAAGGAATCGCTGGTAAAAATTGTCTGCCATGGAATTGACATCCCCCCGTCAGGAAGCGAGCTGGGCGTGTAGCAACGAAGCAGCGACGAGATCTTCCAAAGCGTGGCCGACCGACTTGAATAAGGTCAATTCCTCGGCGCCCTTACGCCCCACATGATCTCCGCGGCAAAGTTGCGTCAGCTCGGCATTGAGATCTATTTTGTTCAAAACGCCACTTGCAAGCGGTATAACGATGTCTCCCGTTTCTGTGAGTGCGCCCTCGTAGTGATCAACGAACACCGAACAGCGGCTGATGGTGGCATCGTCGGCTTCACGCATATCGGGTTGGAACGATCCGACCAGGTCGACGTGTTGCCCGGGCACTAAGACCTTTCCATCAATCAGCGGTTCGGAGCTCAGTGTCGCACAGCTTACAATGTCCGCTGCGGCGATACGCTCGCTAACGGATTCAACAGGCACGACGCTGAACCTCTCCTCGCCAAGCATATCAGCCAAGCTCTCAGCTTTCGCCCGCTCGCGCCCCCATAGGTATACAAGCTCGATTGGCCGCACGGCGGCATGCGCGCGAATCAACTGCGGCGCTAATGCGCCGGTTCCAATCATCAATAAGGTGCGGCTATCGGGTCGTGACAGGAATGTCGATGCCAGTGCGGAAGCAGCCGCGGTACGCATCGTCGTCAGCACCTTCGCGTCCAACAATAGTTTTGGTTCGCCGTTGGCGGCGTCGAACAACACGTACACCCCTTGCACCGACGGCATCCCAATCCGGTCGTTACGCGGCGAGATCGTCACGAGTTTAACCCCTAGAGATTCTCCGGGCGTCCATGCCGGCATCAACAGCAGCGTCGAGTCCGCGCCGGCCGCTGGATTTGGATAGCTATGATGATGGCGCAACGGTGCCGTGATCGATGCAGCGGCGAACCCAATTTTCAGCGCGGAAATCAAGTCGGGAAAAGAAACCTTCTCCTGGATCTCCTCGCCACTTACGAATTTCACGGTGCGTTCTCCAGTGGTGGATAGATGCTGAAAGATACTATCAACTTATCATACACGGGCGGCTAGATGACGCTCAATAATGCTCGCGAGCTGCGCAGCACCCGCAGGTGTCGTTAGCCCATGGTGATCACCGTACAGCGGATGAATAGTGAGCCCACCTTTGACGTAAGGCGACCAGCCGAGGTCCGGTGGCCGGAAGTCGAAGGAATCGTCTTCCGCCACA
>JBPCXM010000106.1:0-4344 GCA_051008535.1 Pseudomonadales bacterium
GGCAAGGGCCAAGTAGCGCAAATCTGCGCCGATTCTGAAGGGGTTGACCGCGCAATGATTCAAAGGAAGCTGAAATCATCGGTGTTGGGGTTTTTAATTAGCGAGCTTTAACTCATCATTTAAACAATGGCGAAATTTTAGCCTCCACCAAATTAGATACTGATCACAATCTTCCCCTGTGCGTGACCTTTCGCCACGTAGCGCAACTGCCTCGGCGGCTTCACTTAACGCGAACTGCTGCTCTATCACCGGGGTGACTTGCCCAGCCTCGATCAGCGCTTTTGAAACCGTCAGGTCCCAACGGCCTGGTTGTACCAAAAACAGTGCCATCTACTAACTAGAGAAAATACACGTCAACAAAATTTTCAAAGCCAAGCTATGGGAACCTGCCTGGAAAATTGAAGGGCTGTTAGTTGCATCAGGTGGCAGATATCGAGGCAGACCCGTGCCACAGCAGCCGAATACTGTGGAGCCCCTGATCCAAAACACTTCGCGCAATCAGAGGGGCTTTATCAACAGTCTGTCGAAGTCTTTTCTCAAAAGTGTTGGGCTAAGTCTGATGAGCTACTACACCTTAGTGGAGATTAACGCTGCAATAAGAGTGTATTGCCTCGTTATGCGTTGGTCTTTGCGAACAGTTCCAATGCAATATTTCTGAACGCTTTAAACTCCAAAGCATTTCCAGACGGATCTAAAAAGAACATCGTTCCCTGCTCGCCAGGCTGCCCCTCAAATCTCACATATGGGTCAATGATAAAATGATCAATGAAACCACTGACTTTTTTGGCAAAAACCTCCCACTCGTCAAAGTTCATAACTACTCCACAATGAGGCACTGGAACGTCATGACCGTCAACCGGATTTGGCGTGGTTGCAATCTTTCCACTTTTACCAATTTGTGGATTAAGGTGAGTGACAAATTGATGACCAAACATATTAAAGTCGATCCAATTCTCGGCGCTTCTCCCCTCTGCCAGTCCCATTTTAATTCCATAGAAGTCTCTGGCTTCATCAATGTCACGTACCTGAACAGCTACATGAAATGGCGTTAGTTGCATTTCATCTCCATTATTGCTGCGTAATATGAGCTATTGAGTGAACCACCTTGCCACGTTACTGAGCGTTCTTTGAAATGCATTCATTGGCGCAACTATAAGCTCCCCAAATAGGATTTTTCTCGGCGCATCTGATTTCTTCAATTCTGAATTTAATGCTGTCAGGGTTTCAGGTGTTAGAGCTAGCGAGGCCTCGTCGGGCTGGTAAATGGTGCCTATAGCATAGTGTTCACCAGCCTTGTTGGTCATTTCAATATGTGCGCCCAATATCGCGCTTACCTCATGTGTGTTCGTAAACTCGGCTAAACGGGAAACGCTTTTTTTGTAGTCATTCCAGTTTTTTACATATATATATCCAGGATAAAAAGTATCCCCGGTTAGCAGCCATTTTGTTTGTGGATCGTAAACAGCAATAGCTTCTTCCTGGTGCCCTGGCGTTGCAATAATGGTGAGTTTTCTATTGCCCAGATCAATAGAAACATCATCGTCAGGCCACTTATTGAAGGCAAAAAACTGATTTATGGCAGCCTTATTTGGTTTCACTACAGTGACGCTCTGCTTCCCTTCAAACTGAGAATCACCTGCATGATGATCGCCGTGACTATGGGAATGAATCACTAACAACTCCCGCTCAACCTCGCGTTTATTCTCCGCTATCAATGACTGGACAGTCTCGTACAGCGGAAAATCCAATGCACTTTCAGTTGCACCGGTATCCAGAACAAGCACCCTCTGTTCGCCAATTATTACGTAAATGAAAGGTGCTTCAAAACTTAGGCACTTATTTTGACGAAGTATGTAACTTGATTGATCGTAACGAAAAACATCAATCGCTGGATCCGTATTCGATTCACAATCGGCGGATCCGTGAATCCATTTCTTTTGCTGCAATGCCGATGTTAAGGATATGCCTCGGTCAGTATAACTGGCGCGGGCATCGACTGTTTGCACGGATGCACAGCTTGTCGATATTAGGAATAGTCCTGCTGCCAGGATGTGTCTCATAAGTCCTCCTTTAAAATAGATAGCGGGCTGAATTCCCACTATACACAGTGCAAAGACCGAATAGCCATCAACTTACAATGATGGAAGCGGGGAAAGCACACCGATCGATAGTACTCCATGCTACCCGTATCATCACTTCTCTTCTTCCGGCTGGCAGTGTTGAAATCAGCATAAACATTAGAATTCTCGTAACAGCGAATAAGCGTGGACTTTAGGGCAAAGTGCTTTTATTCTTCACCGCGTGTCCGAGTGTGGCATAGGCAAGTGTTAATATCGAGTCTGATCACAGAACAGGCGAAGTTGCTTTTCAATTAGCGGTAGCACGTTAACCATGAGGAAATACACCATGCGCATTGCACAACTGATAGAACCCAAAGCCATTGTGTTTATTGGCACCGTATCCATTCTTATTGCAGGTTGCGCGGATGAACCTGCCAAACCCGACCCGGTCGCTGCAGAAAAGCCAGCTGCTGCCCAATTGGAGATAACGGCTAGCACATTTGGCTGCCTGAATAAGATGACTAAAGTTAGGCACTTCTTTGTTGGCAACCTCCTCGGTGACATCGAGACAACGATCTCCGTAGCCGAATCAAAGTCCGGTGGAGTTTACCCACCGGGTTCGGTTGTTCAGCTCGTGCCCACTGAAGTCATGGTCAAACATCCGCAAGGCTGGAATGCAGCGACTCGTGACTGGGAGTTTTTTGAACTGGATGTGTCGGCAGAGGGCAGCTCTATTCGGAACCGGGGCTTTGTCGACGTTGTCAATAAATTTGGCGGCAATTGCCTTGAATGCCATATCAAGGCCCGGCCTGAGTGGGACCTTATTTGTGAACTCGACCACGGCTGCGACCCTATACCAATCAACCGGGAACAAATCGCCGAAATTCAAAATAATGATCCACGCTGTACTTAAATGACGACCCGGAGAACATAATATTCCGGCTTTATTCCAACGGCTGCAAATCCTGCAATACCGTAGGTATTAACTCGGCGACTGTAGGATGAATGTGAACGGCACGTGAAATGACGGTGTACGGCTGCCGTGCATACATAGTATCGAGGAGACAATGGATGACCTCATCGCCAGTTAATCCGAGAATGGCAGCTCCGAGGATTTCCTCAGTATCCGCGTCGACAATAATCTTGATGAAACCGCGCGTTTCGCCGAATTCTCGTGCCCGCCCAACGCGAGTCATCATACGCTTACCCATCAAGGCGCGCCGACCAGATTCGCGAACTTCTTTCTCGGTCATGCCGATTCGCCCCAACGGTGGGTCGGTGAACAAGCCGTAGCAGAGGATTCGATCGGTAACCTTACGCGGGTCGTCGTCGAAAAGGTTGGCGGCAACAATTTCGTAATCATTATACGAAGTATGCGTAAATGCCCCGCGACCATTGACATCGCCTATGGCCCAAACACCCGGCACGTTTGTGCGTAGTTGCTCATCAACCGTCAAATAACCGAACGAGTTTGCTTCCATGCCGGCCGCTGCTAGCCCGAGATCATCCGTATTGGGAACGCGGCCAACTGCAACCAACAAGTGTGAAGCTGTTACTTCGTCTGGGCCTTCATCGCAGCTTACCCGCACAGCAATCCCAGAGTCAGTCACACGCGCCTCGATGCAGTCAGCGTGCAGTCGGAACTTGACGCCTTCGCCTTCCAGTATTTCCTTAACGGCCGTCGACACATCTTCATCGTCGCGCCCGATAATGCGATCCCCCCTCTCGATGACAGTTACCTCGCTGCCGAAGCGGCGATACATCTGTGCGAACTCAAGGCCGATATAGCTGCCGCCAATGATAACTAAGTGGTCGGGGAGGAAGTCGACATCCATCATGCTCGAATTCGTAAAATACGGCACCGCATCGATACCTTTCCAATCCGGCACCCGCGCGCGTGCACCCACGTTGATGAATATCTTCGGCGCCTCATACACCTTGCCGTTGACTTCGACAGCGTTGGCGCCAATAAATCGGGCATGACCAAAAATCAAGTCTACGTTCTCCATTCCGGCGATCCAATCGGTCACTCCTTGATTCGATGCGCCCGCAATCGAATCTTTACGCGCTTTCACGCGGACCATATCGACCGCTACCTCGCCCACCACCGAAACACCGAAAGTCTCGGCCTGACGGGCCAGATAAGCGACCCGTGCACTACCCACTAACGTTTTTGTCGGAATGCAACCCACATTGACACAGGTGCCCCCAACTAGCTTGCGCTCGATGATGGCCGTCTTCAGACCTTCCTTGTTTAGTCGACCGGCAAGTGCTGGACCCGCCT
>JBPCXM010000107.1:0-9123 GCA_051008535.1 Pseudomonadales bacterium
CACCGGTGCACCGGATATATTGGCCCAGGTTGCGGATTTGACCGCCATGGAAAAGTGGCTGTGGCCGTCGATAAAACCGGGCAGTAGAGTGCGGCCCGCGAGATCAACTTGTTCTGTATTGTCTCCGCGTAGGGCCTCGATCTCTTTATTTGAGCCCACGGCGAGAATTTTCCCGTCCCTGACCGCGACAGCCTCTGGGCTCCCCTGCACAGCGTCCATCGTAACGATTGGGCCGCCGCTGAATATCTGGTCGGCTTTTGTCACTCCTGTATCGGTCGCTGTCGCGACCGGGTTATCTCCTGCCTGAGTGCAACCGAACATACCCAAGGCGGTAGCGATCAAGGCAGGTCCGGCTACCGCAATACGTAATTTTTTCATAGCTCATGTCTCTTGTTTACGGATCAATTTTGGGCTCAAGGATTAGGTATCATGTAAAGAACGATAACTCTCATTCCTGTGTAGTCAAGACTCAATCGTCTCCAGATTCCGCCAGGGTACGAGAATGAACTCCATCGGTGCCTCAAAAACCAAAGTGTGTTTGGGCTTGGTTTCGATGAAAGGCGCCCAATGCGTTTGATCATCGATTGTTATGGATTCATTAGGCACATTTTTTACCCGGGAGTTCGCCATTCCGGCCTCATAAAACGTCCGGTCACAGATGCCATTGCGCCAATAAATATAATCGTTAGCCTCAATCCATTCCCCTGCAACAGTAAGATAATGGCACTGCTCGAGAGACGATAAATCAGAGTCTATCCTGAATATTTTTTGCTCTTCTGATTCGACCACACTGGTCAGTATATCATTCTGATTGTCGTGTTCTACCAGTGTCGCCCTAGTAATGAAACTGGCAGCATCGAAAGATATTTTACTCGAACGAGCTTCCAGCACCATATAGCGCCGTATACCCAGATGGTCAGTGACATAGGTAGACCACTCAGCCCTCACGCCAGTAAGGATACCACCTACATGGTAAACGTTTAGCGTTAGTAAATAGTCTTCGGACTCGTCCGTAAGACATTTTATCGGAGTAAGCGGCAGATGCTCGGGGAGGTTGATATAGACTCTAAATGCTTCGAGCTGATCCGGCTTGATTCTAAAATTGTAATAGGTGGTGGGAGGGTCTCCCTTCACAAGGAACGGCACCCGCGGCTGTGCTTTTCCCACTATGATAGTGAAGACATCAATCAGGGACAATAGTGGGTAGAGAACACGCTTGAATATTAGACGCTTGGTACGTTCAGCCGGTACAAAGGGCAGCGGCATGGACATCTCCCGTGTGTGCGTTCACCGGTTCCAGGCTATGCAGAGACCCAGCAGAATAAAAAAATGAAAATAACAGATGTTGATTAATAAAACAATCAGTATTGACTGATTTATTCATCTCTACTAAGCTACGCAGGCCTCGGGTGACAGAATGACGCAGTTGACGAGCCAAGCGTTCGCTGCTGGTGAGCTTTATGGCGCTGTTGAAGCCGCGTTACTACAGTTCAAAGGCGGTGGTCTGAAAGCGATATAGAGGTGAACATGGAAATTAAAGCTGCGATAGCACGGGAAAAAGGGCATTTTTCCGTGGAAACGGCTGAACTCGAACAACCCAACGATAACGAGGTTCTCGTAAAAATCACAGCGTGTGGAATGTGTCACACAGACCTGGCGATGTTAAATCAGAGTGCACCTTTCTCGCTGCCGTTGCCGGCTCTACTAGGGCATGAAGGCGCCGGTGTTGTTGAACGGGTTGGCAAAAATGCTACCAATCTTGCCGTGGGTGACAAGGTAGTGATGAGCTTTGCTTTCTGTGGCGAATGCGATTCCTGTCGTGCGGGGTGACCCGCCTACTGTGAAGAGTTTGTGCGGTACAATTTCACTGGATGTCGCCCCGACGGCAGTGGCACTGTCCGTGCTGGTGGCCTACCGATCGCTGCGCTTAATGGCACCGGTACTGCCGTGCTATTGGGCGTCCCCGCGCAGGGTTCCACACTTGAGCTGGATGGTGTGTCGTTCATGCCAGGAAAAACCGTTCGAGCCTGTGTTGAAGGCGACGCCGTGCCGCAGGAGTTTATCCCCCAATTGGTAGAGAACTATCTGCAGGGTGTTTTTCCAATAGACAAAATGGTGAGGTTATATGAGCTTGACGCCATCAATCAGGCAGTGGCCCATTGTAAGTCCGGTGCAACGATCAAGCCGGTTGTAAAAATTGACAGTTAAAAACCGGGCGCAGTGTGTGGCGAGTCGAAGCTACCCTCAGTCTTATTTCAACACACAATCTAAAAGGTAGAAAGCGATGAGTTCGGATATTAACCATCAGCAGTACCAGGACATAGATAGAGTTTTTGATCTTCAGCAGCGAACAAAGTGGCAGCAGAAGAAAACAAGCTGTCAGCAGCGGATCGAGCTGCTAATGAGTTTGAAAGACTCCATTACAACTCATGCACCTGCGATACTCCAGGCTTTGTATAAGGATTTGCGCAAGAGTGTCTCTCAACCTACGGCTGCTGAGCATATTGGTGTATTAATGGATATTGAAGATACCGCGGCCAACCTGGAAACTTGGATGCAGGATGAGGAGGTGCCTGCATCTCCTCACTTTAACGGCGACAGGGCATTCATACGCACCGAATCTCGCGGTGCCTGTTTACTGTTCGGGCCATGGAACTATCCTTTCGGGCTAATATTCCAGCCACTGGTGGCGATGATCGCCGCTGGTAATACAGTTGTTGTCAAGCCCAATGAGATGGCGCCAGAGGTTAGCAAGGTTACTGCGATGATTATCAAGGAAGTATTCGAGGAGAGTGTCGTTGCGGTGTTTGAAGGAGGAATCGAATTGTCCAACCTGCTGCTGGAGCGACCATTCGATCATATCTTTTTTACCGGCAGTCCAGCAGTGGGACGATTGGTAATGCAGGCGGCAGCCAGGCATCTCTCGTCAGTCACACTGGAACTCGGCGGTAAAAATCCGGTGATTATCGATCGTAATTCCGATTTACAAAGAGCGGCGGATATCGTTGGTGCCGCGCGGGGTGAAAATGCAGGGCAGGTTTGTTTGTGCCCCGAATATGTCTGGGTGCCGAATGACCTTAAGGATCAGTTTATCAGCGACAGCTGCGCGGCAATGAATGCGACTTACTTTGAAGATGGCCAGATCAACAAGGAGCGACTTTCCACCATTGTTGATGAAGGAAACTTGGCTAGGGTGTCGGCATATCTGAGCGATGCATTAGAACGTGGGGCCACCGTACACTGCGGTGGCGAGATCGAGGCGGATCGCACGGTTTACCCAACCGTTTTGTCCGACGTGCCGTTCGACGCCGCGATTATGCAAGAAGAAAATTTCGCTCCGTTCCTTGTTGTTTTTGGTTATGACGATATTGATGAAGCGACAAGCTATATCAGATCCAAAGGTAAGCCGCTAGCTCTATATGTGTTTAGTGATGATCAATCCTTTGTCGACAGAGTGCTATCTAATTCCTCTTCGGGTGGCGTTACGGTTAACAATTGGTTTTTACATTGTGCAGAAGCTAATCTTCCCTTCGGCGGCGTTAACGAGAGTGGCATGGGGAATTATCATGGCGTGCACGGTTTTAAAGAACTGTCGCATCAACGAGCCGTTTTTGTCGATCAGACTCCGTAGATTCTTTGCGGCTGTCCTCGCTGCCTGAAAGAAAAAAGCGGCTAGCGCGTAATGTGAATGGGGTTGGTAAGTGTTGCAAGCGGTTATACGAGAGGCTCAGCTGTCGTCGTGGGTGGCAGTACACTACTCAAACCCATTTCACTAAATGATGGATGTTAGATGGCCACTATTTATTTCACGCTCGCAATACTAGCGGCCCTGGGTACTTTGACTGCCGTAGTGCAGGCGCGTCGCCTGTACTGGTTGGCGCTTATTTACTTTTTCAGCGCATTATTTGCTGGTGAATTGGCCTTGATTCACTTGTTATGGCAATTAGCATTGACAGCGCTGGTGGCGTTTTCCGGAGGACTTTCTGATTTTCTCGCGCAATGTGGACTGGGGATATTTGCGCTATCCTGGCTAGGACTGATCTATCTCCATTGTCAGTCCATGGATACGGCGGTGCATTTGCGCGCGGCCTTACACCATGCGCTGGGGGTAGATTACAGAAACAGTATTCCACCGGAGCGACAGCAGCTGTTGTCCGATGATATTGTTACCCGACACTGGATAAAACCTTTTCATTTTCGTCGTGATAACGTCCGAGTGCACAGCCACCTCAGCTACGGTGAGGCTGGTAAACGCAATTTGTTGGATGTATACCAGCCGATCAATTCGCCGTCACGCGGATGTCCTGTGCTGCTGCAGGTTCATGGTGGCGCCTGGATGGTTGGTGAGAAGGAACAACAGGCCAAACCCCTGATGTATCACATGACTCAGCGCGGTTGGGTTTGTGTGTCTATTAACTATCGTCTCAGTCCCAGGGAGGCTTTTCCCGCTCACATCATCGATGTTAAGAAGGCCATCGCCTGGATTCGGGCGAACATCACCGAGTATGGGGGTGACCCAAACTTCATCGCGATTACCGGAGGCTCCGCCGGTGGTCATCTAAGCTCTCTGGCGGCGCTGACGCCTAACCGTGCAGAATGGCAGCCAGGTTTTGAAGAGGTTGACACAGCACTTCAGGCTGCAGTGCCCTTCTACGGCGTTTACGATTTTCTCGATCGAGATAATATACGCCCGGAAATGTCCATGTCCGGTATGATCGGGGAAAAAGTATTACAGTGCAGTCTGGAGGAAAATCGACAACTCTGGACGGATGGCTCGCCTCTTAGCCATGTCAGTGCAGATGCTCCCCCTATCTATGTTATCCAGGGCACACACGATTCACTGGTCTGGGTGGAAGAAGCGCGTGCTTTTGTAGCGGCGCTGCGGGAGGTGGCCGGCCAGCCTGTCGCCTATGCGGAACTACCTGGCGCCCAGCATGCCTTTGAGATAATTCATTCCGTGCGTACAGACCACACTGTGAATTCTGTCGCCGATTTTCTGGAATGGAGTCACGCTCGCTGGCAGCAGGAGAATTCCACGCCTTGACGGTGCCATACGCATGATGCCTCGCTAGCGCATCTGGAGTAACGGCAAGATCACTAACAGGAGACACGGTGTATCGATCGGAAAATTGATCTAGATCAAATAACGGAGTATATAAAACAGTCAAGCCTGTTTTTATAAGTTGTAAGGCGCTATCATCCTTGAGAATTCTGTTTGGAATGATTCTTGGAGCTTGAAGAACATGAATAAGGCGGCCGGTCAAAAACCCGAAGATGACATCATCGCCCGCTCTCCCGGAAGGTCATACCAGGAGCTGCTGGATACGGAAACGAATCCGGTACCCGATTGCCTGCGGGAAAATACCAATACTTTTTTAGGTTCCGAGAACATAACCGTTGAACGTTACTTGTCCCGGGAATTTCATGAGCTGGAAATCGAGCATGTGTGGAAACGAACCTGGCAGGCAGTGTGCAGAGAGACGGAAATCCCCGACGCTGGTGACACCTTCGTTTACGACATCACGCGATTCTCCATTCTAGTAACCCGCACCCTGCAGGGCGAATTGAAAGCCTTTCACAATGCCTGCCTGCATCGGGGCCGACAGCTGGTGGATGAGAATGGCAACCACAAGGATTTCCGTTGTCCCTACCATGCGTTTACCTGGGCTCTGGATGGCGAATTCAAGGGAGCGCCCTGTGGTTGGGATTTCCCCCACATAGAGAAAAGCAAATTCGGTTTAACCGAAGTAAAGATAGACACCTGGGGCGGCTGGGTGTTTATCAATATGGATCCGGGTGCACCCGAGTTAAAGGACTACCTGGGTATATTGCCTGCCCATTTCGAGCGCTGGAAGCCTGAAAACGGTTACAAAATAGTGCACGTAGAAAAAGTCATACCCTGTAACTGGAAGGTCGGCTGGGAGGCGTTTATCGAGTCCTATCACGCGGTGGCGACCCACCCGCAAATACTGAACTATACCGCCGATGCGAATTCCCAGTATGACGTTTGGGGGGATCATATCAGTCGTACCATCACGGCTTTGGGGGTGCCGAGTTTCCATTTGGAAGACATCACTGAACAGGATGTGGCAGACACGATGTTCGGTGTGTCAGCTATGGTGGCCAGGCCTACCGAAGCAAAAGTCCCTGAAGGCATGACCGCTAGGGAGTACATCGGCCAGCGTAATTCGGCAGAGTTCAGCAAGAATCATGACCGCGAACTGGCTAGCTTCGCAACCAATTCTGAACGCATGGATTCTATTCTCTATTCTATCTTCCCCAACTTTGCGCCATGGGCGGGGTTTCACCCAAATATCACGTATCGTTTCAGGCCAAATGGTGACGACCATACTACGGCCTTGATGGAGATTATGGTGATATGCCAGTTAGCGACGGGCACGGAACGTCCGGCCGATGTACCCGTGCGGCGTTTGGGAGAGAACGAGCTGTTCTCCGAGGCACCCGAATTGGGTGAGTCACTCGGCACCATTTTCGACCAGGATCTGTTCAACATGCCAAAGATCCAGAAGGGCATGCACAATGTTCAGTCCGGAGAACTAGTGCTGGGGAACTACCAAGAAGTGCGCATTCGCCACTTCCATCAGACCCTGGACAAATATATCAACGGCGAAGTGTGAGGTGTTGGATATGAGCAAATGCCCGGCGGATTTCAATTTTTTCGATGAAGAAACTTTGGACTGCCCTTACGAGTTTTACCGCACACTGCAGGAGCAGGCACCGGTTTATCAGCTACCCGACACCAATATTTTCATGGTCACCCGTCACGCGGATTTGAAAAAGTTGCTCAAGGATACTGAGACTTACTCGAATGGATTCAACCATCTGCTGGTTGGCCCCGAACCTGCCCCAGAGGTAACTGCCGTCTACGCAAAAGGTTGGCAGCCGGTGGACACAATGATCACCTCTGACCCACCAAGGCATAAAGTCTACCGCAGTTTGGTGAACAAGGTTTTCTCCCAGTCCCGCGTGAACCAAATGGAAGATTATATGAGGCAGATCACGCATGAGCTGATCGACAGTTTTATCGACCGTGGCGAATGCGATTTTGTGCGCGAGTTCACCACGCCGCTACCGGTCTACGTTATTGCCGATCAGCTCGGTGTGCCGCGCGAGGACTTGCGCGACTTTAAACGCTGGTCGGATTCCTTTGCGCGGCGACTGAGCCAACTGGCGACACCCGATGAGCAGATGGAAGATGCGCAAAATATCCTGGCCCATCAGCTTTACTTCGCCAATGTGATTGAGGAACGACGGTTGAATCCCCAGGATGACATGATCTCGGATCTTGTCGCCATCGAAATCAATGATCCGGACACCAGCGAGAGACGAGCGCTGAACATGGACGAGTTACAGAGCATTCTGCAGCAGTTGCTGGTAGCGGGCAACGAAACGACCACTTCAGCGATCACGGGGGGTATGGTCAGCCTGATCCAAAACCCTGCGCAATTACAGAATCTGCAGGACAATCTGGACAAGATTCCCAATGCGGTAGAAGAGATCCTGCGTATGGAGTCGCCAAGCGCCGGCATGTGGAGGGTGGTGAAAAAAGACAGTGAGGTACACGGGGTAAAAATACCTGAAGGATCCTTGTTGATGCTGCGCTACCACGCGGCGAACCGTGACCGGGCCTTGTTCGAGACGCCCAACCGAATCGACATTTCCCGCGAAAATGCGGACGACCATATTGCTTTCGGCCAGGGGATTCATTTTTGTCCGGGGGCTATGTTGGCGCGCAAGGAAATGGAAGTCGCCTTCACCGCATTGTTGTCGCGACTCACCAATTTCCGCCTGCTGGAAGAACGCTGTGACCTGACCTACTGGCCGAATATCGTATTGCGCGGACTAAAAGAAGTGCATATTGGCTTTGCTAAGCGGGCCAAGGGCTTGGACACTTAACCAGCCGAGGCTGATATACTGGCCTGTATATCACTACCACCGTTTGAGATTATGTTGCCCTAACTGTGGGCGACTGAAAGGGCAAAGACTATGAAGAATAAACAGCGTTTCGACAGTATTTTCAGGCCCGGGCTTTTCGACGGTCAGATGATCCTCGTAACGGGTGGTGGGACCGGCATTGGGCGTTGTATCGCGCACGAGCTTGCTTCGCTCGGCGCCACCGTCGTCATCACGAGTCGAACGGAAGAATCACTCCAGCAGGTAGTGGGCGAAATCGAGGAGTCCGGTGGCAAGGCCGATTACGTTGTGCTCAACATCCGCGAGCAGGAGGCTGTTGATCGCGCCATTGCCGGTATCGTCGACAAGCACGATCGGCTGGACGGTGTTGTAAACAATGCGGGTGGGCAATTTCCCGTCAGGGCGGGTACGCTCAAACCGAAAGGTTGGACCGCGGTCACAGACACCAACCTGAATGGCACTTGGTGGGTCACGCAGGCAGCCTACCAGCACTCATTCAGCAAGCATGGAGGCGCCGTCGTCAACATCGTCGCAGATGTGTGGATGGGCATCCCTGGCATGGTGCACTCGGGAGCAGCGCGGGCAGGTGTCATGAACATGACCATGACCCTCGCCGCCGAATGGGCCTCGGAGCATGTGCGGGTCAATTCGGTCGCGGCAGGCCCTATTCTTACAGGTGGCCTTGCCAACTATCCGGAAAAGGTGCAGAGTCAGTTTCTCAACGAAGTCAAGGTGACCCCGGCCGCGCGTCTCGGGACTGAGAGCGAGATCTCCGCAGCGGTCGTGTTCCTTCTCTCTCCTGCCGCTGCCTTTGTAAGTGGCGAAAACATGAAGGTGGACGGCGCCTCTCCCATGTTCAAGAACCCACTGGTTCCGATCGGACACCACGGCGGGACGCCCGAATGGGATGGCTTTCACCTGCGCGCCGAGCTTGGGGGGTTGTTTGCCGAGGAAGAAGTCGGCGAGTCCTAAGTGCTGAACTATGACCCCTTATTTCCCGCGCGCTGCATGGCTAGCGGGAACAGGTTCGGTTTGCCACTGGTCCAGTGCACTTGCAGACGAGAGCGACGAATTTTCCAGCCCTGATCCGTACGCTCGTAGCTGTTAGTGTACTCTCCCACTACCGTAACGACGTCATCGACGCCCGCAGTGCCCGGTTCCTGTCCGGAGAAGATCACATGGTGTGCG
>JBPCXM010000108.1:0-3200 GCA_051008535.1 Pseudomonadales bacterium
GCTCCAATACGAAAAACCCGGCGTTTACCCAGGCACCGTCGCCCTCGGGTTTTTCATGAAACGAGTGTATCTTGGCGTCGCCGCTATGCATGGTAAATGCACCGAAACGACCCGGAGGTTGTGTCGCGGTGAGCGTGGCCAACGTTTTCTGCGCTTTGTGAAACTCAACGAGCTCCCCAATGTTCACGTTTGAGACGCCATCGCCATAGGTAAAGCAGAAGGTGTCGTCGCCGATGTAATCACGAACGCGGCGCAATCGGCCACCCGTCATCGAATGTTCACCGGTATCGACCAGCGTCACATTCCAAGGCTCGCAAGAGTTCTGGTGCACCTCCATGCTGTTATCTCGCAGCGAGAATGTGACGTCGCTATTGTGCAAAAAATAGTTAGCGAAATACTCTTTGATAATATAGCCCTTGTAACCGCAGCAGATAATAAAGTCGTTAATGCCATGCGCAGAGTAGATTTTCATGATGTGCCAAAGTATCGGCTTGGTGCCAATTTCCACCATGGGCTTAGGCCTGATGCTAGTCTCTTCTGACAATCGGGTGCCGTAGCCGCCTGCCAAGATCACTGCTTTCATCAAACGTCTCCAGATAGTCGGGCTCGAAATCCGAGTTCTGTTGTCGGGATAAGGTAAGTTAAATCGCTGCGCACACGAAGAGCAGATTGAGCTCGACGATCAGATATAGCCAAGCCCTAAGCTTGACGGAAGCAAATATTATTCCATATATTTATTTTGATTTAAAGTCAGCGCGTTGAATCGCAATGCACCTACTGGCATTGTTTCATCTGTAAACAATATCGACGAAGTGGCGGGTCTGGTCTCGACTCAACGGCTGGGTGCGACGTTACCCGCGCGACGCCGCTACCCGGCTATGAAGCAAGTTCTGTGATATACCAGTCAGTAGCCTCATCCAATCCGCCATTGATATCGTGCGTAGGCAAGTATTGGAGCAAATTCGACGCCTTGGAGATGTCAGCTTGTGAATGGCGCACATCTCCAGGTCGAAAGTCGCGATATTCAGGCTCTGCGCTTGCCAGATGCGGCTTTTTTAGACCAATGCGATCGCGGATCGCATAAAAAAGTTGATTTAGTGTCGTTCTGTCACCAACGGCGACGTTATACACTTGATTAACAGCTTCGGCATTGGGAGTTATTGCCGCCAGCAAATTGGCCTGTATCGCATTGGCTACGTAGCAAAAATCCCGGCTGGTTTCACCGTCGCCATTGATGTATACGGTCTCGCCGCGCAGCAACGCAGCAAACCATTTGGGGATGACGGCGGCGTAGGCGCCATCCGGGTCTTGCCGCGGACCAAACACATTAAAATAACGCAAACCGATGGATTCCACACCATAACAACGCGCGAACACATCGCAGTAAAGTTCGTTGACGTATTTGGTGACGGCATACGGTGATAGTGGATTGCCGATGCGATTTTCAATTTTTGGCAACTCTTCGTGGTCGCCGTAAGTCGAGCTGGAGGCTGCGTAGACAAAGCGCTTTACCGGCGAATCTTTGACCGCCACCAACATATTCAGGAATCCGGTAATGTTGCTGTCGTGCGTGCGCAGCGGATTCTCTATCGAACGCGGCACGCTGCCGAGAGCCGCTTGGTGGAGAACGTAATCAACTCCTCTCAATGCGGTTTCGCAGGTGCTGAGCTCGCATATGTCACCCTCAATCATCGTGAATCGTGCCCATTGCTCGGCGGATACGATAACTTGAACTTTGTCGAGGTTATGCTGATGACCGGTGGCGAAATTGTCCAACCCGACCACTTCTTGGTCAAGCGTGAGTAGCGCCTCAAGCAGATTTGAACCGATAAATCCCGCTACACCGGTTACCAACCAACGTCCGGACGCCGCTTGAATATTTTTCACCAAACTCTCGTCCAAAACCATTATCATCCTCGACCCATCAATTGTTAACTCAACTATAGCAGTAAAATCGCGGCCATCTATAATCTTAGGAACTGCTGTTGGAGCAAAGTGTATTGAGCAATCCACTCGTATCAATAGTGGTCTGTTGCCACAACCGGCGCGACTACCTGGCACAGACTATGGAAACGGTATTCGCGCAAAACTATTCACCGGTGGAAATCATCGTGATGGACGATGGCTCCACCGATGGTACCGATGAATTAATCGCCGGCTACGGCGACAAAGTTCGCTACATGCGGCAGGAATGTCAAGGCATCGCCGTTACACGAACGAACGCATCGCGTATGGCGAAAGGCGAGTTTATCGCCTACCAAGACGATGACGATCTCATGCCTCCAAATCGCATTGGTCAGCTTTATGAAGCATTATGCCAATTTCCATCGGCCGCATTTGCAACCGGAGATTTTCTGGTGATTGACGCCGAGGGCAAATTCACCGGAACCCGCTGGATGCCTGAAACCGCACAATCGAATGGCAAAGCAACACTGATTGACGACGGACAGGCCGCGGTACTGTGGCCGCGTATTCCTGCAGTGCCACATACCACGCTATTTCGCACTGAACTGGGCGAGAAAGTCGGCTGGTTTGACCACGACTTCCAGTTCGCCTGCTCAGACGCCGATTTTCTTGCCCGGTTGGGGCGCCTCGGACCCGTAGCCTACGTTAGCGAAGTCGTTTCTCATTATCGGCGCGGACATCGGTCAATTTGGGACGACGACGCGCGTTCCAGTTGCAGCAAGGTTCAACTCTGGGAAAAGCATCTTAAATTGATCGGCAATGACAATCCTGAGTTACGCAAACGCCTGCAGGAACGCCTGGGCCAAATACTCTTCAAGCTGGCGTCTTACCAGCGTCAAAACGAAAATACCGACGGTTTACCGATTGATAGCTACAAGGAACGCGGGCTGGCACAGTTGGATGCCAAGAACAAAATGCTGTTCAACTTAAGAACCAAAATTAAACTGCCGGCTCGAGATCTAAAAAGGAAATTCTTTTGCTGAAAATACGAACCGCAGCGACAGAGGATTGCCGCAGTCATGGATGCTAATTCCGAAGATTCAACTACACGAAATCTGGCGGTATATATCGTCTTCGGTGTGGCACGCACGATAGTCAACGACCGGACAAAAAAGCTGTTACGGCTAAGGCATCTCTTCGACAAGATGGTGCTGATCACGCCCGGAAAACAAAACAAGGAAGATAACGAAGGCCTAGAAGTGAAGCCCTTGCCTAACCCCACCGGTGTATTCCGT
>JBPCXM010000109.1:0-3975 GCA_051008535.1 Pseudomonadales bacterium
TACATTGCGCGGCGACGCATCCAGTCAGGCGGCCGTAATCATCGGTCAGATCCGCTTACCTCGCGCATTACTAGCGGGACTTGTCGGTGCGATTCTGGCGATGAGCGGCGCCGCCATGCAAGGCTTATTTCGCAACCCCCTGGCAGACCCCTCCCTCATTGGCGTTACCGCCGGGGCGTCATTGGGAGCTAGTCTCACCATCGTCAGCATCGGGGGCACACTCAGTGGCTTCAGCGGGATTACCCTCGTGTCCGCGGGTGCCTTCGTCGGTGGTCTGCTGGCAGTGATTCTGGTTTACCGGCTGGCGACCTCCCCCACCGGTACTTCCGTTGCCACCATGTTGCTAGCCGGCATTGCGATCACGGCACTGGCCGGCGCAGTCAGCAATGTGTTGGAATTTCACGCCAACAATGAGATGTTGCGCCGCATCAGCTTGTGGCGCATGGGCGGCCTGGACGGCGCTAACTACCAAAGGTTATTGGTCGCAGCGCTGGTAGGCCTTGTGGTATTTTCCACGCTACCGCGCTTCGCCACAGCGCTCAATGCTTTGTTACTTGGCGAGTCTGAGGCGCGCTACCTGGGAATAGACATCGACCGCATTAAAATGGGCCTGGTCGTTATTGTGGCGATAGGCGTGGGTGCGTCGGTCGCGCTGGCCGGAACCATCGCTTTCGTCGGCCTGGTGATACCCCATATTATGCGCATGTGGATCGGGCCGGATCATCGCAAGCTGCTACCCGCCTCTGCCCTCGCCGGGGCAGTGCTATTATTACTAGCCGACACACTGGCTCGCATTGTAATGGCGCCGGCCGAGTTGCCGGTGGGCATTGTCACCGCAATTCTCGGTGTTCCATTCTTCGTGTCGCTGCTGCGGCAGCGTGGCCACTACGGTATGCAATAATGGCAATGCTAACCGTGACGGCTGCCAGCGCCTCACCCTGGGGCGAGGAATTGTTGGAAGATATCGAGTTTGAGCTAACGGCAGGATCGGTGTTATGCATCATTGGCCCCACCGGCGCGGGCAAAACCAAGTTGCTGCACGTGTTGGCCGGCGGTATTCCGTTGTCACGCGGCAGTGTCACGCTAGCCGGCGAGCCATTGCCCGACTGGCAAAGATTGGAAAAGGCACGTGCGGTTTCCGTGCTACCGCAGAACTCCACCCTGAGTTTCCCCTACAGGGTTGAGGAAGTCGTTCAGCTAGGCCGCACACCTCATAGTAGTGGTGTTAGATCGGATCGGATAGTCGTGGACGATGTGATGCAGGCGACCGACATCCTAAGCTTGCGCACCCGTCTCTACACTCAACTCTCGGGTGGAGAGAAGCAGCGGGTTCAACTCGCCCGCGTGCTCGCCCAGATCTGGCGTGCGGAAGACAGCCCGGCGCGCTTACTATTGCTGGATGAACCCACCAACGCGCTGGACCTCGCGCATCAGCAAATGGTAATCAATACCATAAGGCGACTGGCTAAAGACGGTTGTGCCGTGGTATTGGTCGTACACGACTTCAATCTCGCGGCGTCGGTAGCCGACGAAATCATAGTGCTTAGCCACGGCCGGCAAGTTAGCAGAGGCGCACCCGAGAGCGTGCTAACCGAAACCATGTTCCAACAGGTCTTCGCGGTAGATGCGCTTATTAGTAAACACCCAAACAGTGGTCGACCCTTGGTGATACAGCCATGAAACACCCGGTATTGGGAGGGGCGCCGCTAATGTTTTTCTGGCTTCTTGCAACCCCCTCGCTCGCTGAAATCAGCGTTACCGACCTTGCTGGGCGTATCGTAACGCTGGATTCGCCTGCGCAGCGTATCATCGCACTGGCGCCGCATATCGTCGAGAACACGTTTAGCGCCGGTGCCGGCAATCGCCTAGTAGGTGTCGTGAGTTACAGTAATTACCCGGAAGCGGCGCAGCATATCACTCGGGTTGGCAGCCACCAATCGTGGAGCCTGGAGGCAATCGTCAAACTCAAGCCCGATCTGGTTCTTATGTGGTCGTCGGGTAACGGCATGAAAACCCTACCGGCCCTGGAAAGACTGGGACTCAAAGTATATGTCAGCGAACCGCGCAATTTGCAGGACATTCCCGCAACTATCCGGGCGATTGGCGAGTTAGCAGGTACGCAAGCCAGCAGCGAACCGGAGGCACAACGCGTCGAACAGGAACTCGCCCAACTCGCCGCGCAATACCGCGCTGCAAAGCCTGTATCGGTGTTCTACCAGGTTTGGAACAAGCCCCTGCAGACGTTGAACGGCGACCACTTGATCAGCGATATTATTGAACTGTGCGGCGGGCGCAACGCTTTTGGAGACGCGGCTTCACTCGCCCCTAAAATCAATATCGAATCGGTATTAGAGCGAGATCCTCAGACGATTGTCGCCAGCGGAATGGGTGCCGCACGACCCGAGTGGCTAGATGAATGGAAAGCCTATCCTTCGCTAACAGCGGTGCGTGATAACGCTCTATTCTTCGTCAATCCCGATCATATCCAACGACCCACTGCGCGGGTTTTGCTCGGATCCAGGGTTTTATGCGAGCAGTTGGCGTCTGTACGTTAGGACAACCGCTTTTTTAGTCGATTCAAAGATTTTTCAACATATGCTCCGCCGTGCGTAGCGCCAGAGCATGAATGGTAAAGGTTGGATTGACGGCTCCACTACTGGGAAATACACCTGGCCCTGCGATATAGAGGTTATCTAATTCATGGCATCTGCCGTAAGAGTCTGTCACCGAGCTCTCAGGTTTGTCGCCCATTACTGTGCCGCCCAATATATGCATACCAAACCGCGGACCCGCCCAAGCTTCACTCGCACCTGCCGCTTTGAATATACGCAAGCCTTCCGCGATGCCGTTCTCACACATGGCTGTGGTCTCGCTGCCAATATTGTGTATGGTGCTGGCAAGTGGTACACCGAAGCGATCTATGTTCTCGCTAAGTTGAATGCGGTTGTCCGCAGCTGGCAAATCTTCGCCAACAAAATTCATCAAACCAAAATGTTTGGCCGCCCTTTTCATAAAGGGCTGCAACGCAGCGCCGTAAATATCCGGCCGAGTATTGGCAATTCCCAACAAATCGTTGGGCTTGGCTGCACTGGCGATCAGCCACTGGTAGGAGCCAAAGGCTCCTTTTGTAGCCGCTTTATTGTCGTAGTGATCATGGCAGATCAGCTGGCCGCCGGTGGGGCCGAGATGTGGTTGCGTTTCGTCTGCAAACAATCCGTAGACCGCGTGAGCAGGATGGGTCATAAGGTATCGACCCACCAAATCATTTGAATTCGACAGACCCCGTGCATGTTTGTCACTTCGAGAAACCAGCAACAACCGCGCAGTTTGAACGGCAAATGCCGCAAGCACGACAGTATCCGAATGAACTATTTGCTGGTCGCCTTCGGCGTCGACATACTCTACGCCAATCGCGCGCCGACCTGCCTTGTCATGCAATACCCGAGTTACCGTGGCATCATTTCGTAGTTTGGCGCCAGCTTTGAACGCCTGCGGCAGATAGGTTGCAAGAGGATTCGCCAGTGCGCCTATCGGACAACCCGCATCGCACCAGCCATCGAATTGACAGACGGTCCGACCTTTGTATGTGGTGCTGTTAACCGCCAGTGGAATCGGAGCTGTGCTTAAGCCAGACTTGTCAAAACCTTTGGCAATCACTTTGCCTTGCGCAAACACCGGCAAAGCCGGCATGGGGTAAGGGGCGCCGTCGGGCCGCCATTTCTCGGCGCGGGCATCGCCACTTATACCCACCTCCGTTTGTATTAGGTCATAATAGGGTCGTAAATCTTCATAATCGATGGGCCAATCCATGCCCCTTCCATGCAAGGATTGAACCGCGAAATCATTGGCATGTAGCCGTGGCCAAACGGCGTAATGATGGAGTGCGCTACCCCCGGTACCATAGCCCGCGTTAAAATTATGGCCAATCTTCAGGTTACCTTCTTCCTCTACCTGCGTGCCACCCCACTTCAACTT
>JBPCXM010000110.1:0-10434 GCA_051008535.1 Pseudomonadales bacterium
AGGTAGCGCAGATCGGGCAGCGAACCGTCGCTCACGACGCCAACGCCGTGGCAGCGAAAACAGAATCGATGGTAGAGGGCATTGCCTCTATCGATAGTGTCATCGCCTGCTTTAGATTGCGGCGGCATGTCAGGCAGCAATTCCACGTTCAGCTCTGGCAGTTGCATCGCGCCACCTAGCTTAAACGCTACTATACGCCCAGGCGCCGACGGCCCTTTGTGGTCGATGCCCGTTACATAACTAAGCCCACCACCGCGCGCGACTGGCACGGCAATATATTGCTCATCATTGACGGCATAACTGATGGGGCTGCCGACGATGCCGTTTTGCGCGTTAAAGCGAAAAAGCTGGCTGCCGGTTTGTGCGTCGAAGGAGAGAAAGCGCCCATCAAGGGTGCCTTGAAACACCAGGTTTCCAGCTGTGCTGAGCGTGCCGCCATTGCTTAATAGCGGATGCTTTACTTCCCAGACGGCTTGCTGCTTTATCGGGTCCCAAGCCAACAGATAACCATACATCAGGGCTTTTAGCATGGTTTGATTGAGTTGCAGGTTGCGCGTGGGTGTCGGCACCGTAATACCGAGATTCCAGTGACGCGCGGTTGGCTTGAAGCCTGCCTCCTGCGCAAGTTCGCTGCCGCCATGTTGCGCCGGGATGTACACCAGCCCAGTGCCAGGGTTGTAAGACATGGGATGCCAGTTGTGCGCCCCTGTGCCGATGGGGTAAACATTGTAAGGTGCATCTTTATAGTCGGCACCGGCGATCTCCACCGGGCGGCCAGTTTTCATATCGTAATGACTGGCCCAGTTGACCTTTTTCGCGAATGGTTCGGCTGATAACAGTTCGCCGCTGGCGCGATCGATAATATAGAAGAATCCGGCCTTGGGGGCTTGCATCAATACCTTCCGCCGCTGCCCCTCCCATTCGATATCAGCCAGCATGATGTGTTGAGTGGCGGTATAGTCCCAGGTCTCGCCGGGTATCTCCTGGTAGTGCCAGACGTATTCGCCGCTGTCGGGCCGCAGCGCAATGATGGAGCACAAAAACAAATTGTCACCCCCTTCAGGGCTTCTGATATGGCGATTATGCGGTGAACCGTTGCCCACGCCTATATAAAGAAGGTCGAGCTCTGGGTCGTAGGCCATCGCATCCCATACGGTGCCACCACCACCGAACTGCCACCACTCACCGCTCCAGGTCTTGGCCGCCATCGCCATTTGCGCGTTTTCAAAACCGTCGGCCGGGTTGCCTGGCACTGTGTAAAAGCGCCACAGCATGTCGCCGTTGTCGGCATCGTAAGCGCTGACGTAACCACGCACGCCATATTCCGCGCCGGCGTTACCAATGATGACCTTACCTTTAACGACGCGAGGAGCGCCGGTGATGCTGTAGTTTTTTGTCAAGTCTACCGTCATCGTGGACCAGACTTGTTCGCCAGTCTCCGCATTGATGGCAATCAAACGCCCGTCCAAAGTACCAACATAAATGTTATCGCCCCAGGCAGCGACGCCGCGGTTTACCGCGCCGCAGCAGTAGCGATACGAATCTTCTTTAGGGACTTTGGGGTCGAAACGCCACAGCTGCTCACCGGTTTTTGCATTCAGTGCGTAAACTACGCTCCATGAAGCGGTTACGTACATCACGCCATCAACGACAAGGGGGGTGGCTTGTAAGCCACCCTTGTCGCCGGTTGTGAAAAACCAGGCTACGCCGAGATCGCCGACATTTTCTTTATTGATTTGGGCCAGCGGGCTGAAGCGCTGCTCATCGTAAGTACGCCCATGCGACAACCAGTTGTAGGGTTGTGCGTCGGCGTTAACTATCCTTTTCTCGTCTATGGGAGCAGCTTGCGCAGTTGCTACACCTGCAACAAGCCACAATAGGAGAATGCGTTCTAACCACACAGCCACAATTAAAATACCTGCTGTCGTTTATGCGACCTTAGTGCGACTGGCTTTTTTGCGCTCGTGTTCTTTGAGCAGTTTTTTGCGCAGGCGTATGCTTTTAGGCGTCACTTCGACCAGTTCGTCGCCTTCAATAAATTCCAGCGCTTGCTCAAGGGTATGGCGAATTGGAGGGGAGAGGTTGATGTTTTCGTCGGTGCCGGAGGCGCGAACATTAGTCAGCTGTTTTGCTTTGGTGGGGTTAACCACTAAATCGTTTTCGCGGCTATGCAGCCCAACAATCATACCCTCGTACACCTCGATATTTGGGTCAACAAACAGGCGACCGCGTTCTTGCAAGGTAAACAAGGCGTAGCCCAATACCTTACCCCCCACCATCGACACGAGCACGCCGTTGAGGCGTTGCGCCACCGGGCCTTCCTTCACCGGGCCGTAGTGGTCGAACACGTGGGCTAAAATGCCGCTTCCCGATGTCATGGTTAAAAACTGCGAGCGAAAGCCGATCAATCCGCGCGCGGGAATAATAAATTCCAGCTTCACCCGGCCCTTGCCGTCTGGCTCCATATTTTTGAGCTCGGCGCGGCGTTGGCCTAGTTCGTCCATGACCGCGCCTTGATGCTCAGCTTCAACATCCACCACCAGCTGCTCGAAGGGTTCTTGCAGCTGGCCGTCAATCAATTTTTGAATCACTTCGGGGCGCGACACGCCTAGCTCAAATCCCTCGCGCCGCATGGATTCGATTAGCACGCTGAGATGCAGCTCACCGCGACCGGAGACAATAAATTTATCCGCCGTGTCGCCCGGCTCTACGCGCAGAGCAACATTGTGAATCAACTCAGTGTCCAACCGCTCGCGGATATTGCGGCTGGTCACAAACTTGCCCTCTAGGCCGGCAAACGGCGAATCGTTGACCTGAAACGTCATGCTCACGGTGGGCTCGTCGACCGTTAACGGCGGCAACGCTTCCGGCTGCTCGGGCGCGCAGACCGTATCGGAGATACGCAGCTTATCGATGCCGGTAATGCAGACGATGTCGCCGGCACTGGCGCTTTCGGTTTCAACCCGCTCCAGACCGTGGTGGCTCATCACCGTTAGCACACGCTCTTTGCGTTGCTTGCCGTCGGCGGAAACTAACACCACCGGCATGTTGCGGGTCAGTGTGCCACGCGTGATGCGGCCAAGCCCGATGACACCGACGTAGCTGCTGTAGTCCAGTGCACTGATCTGCATTTGCAACAGGCCTTCGTCGTCGACCTGTGGCGGTCGCACTTTTTCAATAATCAGGTCCAACAAGGGATCCATCTTGTCTTGCATGGCCTCGACTTCCAGGCCGGCGATACCTTCAATGGCCGATGCGTACACCACTGGAAAATCCAGCTGCTCATCGGTCGCGCCGAGACGGTCGAACAGATCAAAGACTTGATCGAGCACCCAATGCGGGCGCGCACCGTCGCGATCGATTTTGTTGATCACAACGATGGGATTAAGACCGCACTCGAAGGCTTTCTGGGTTACGAAGCGCGTTTGCGGCATCGGCCCTTCGACCGCATCGACCAGTAACAGTACACTGTCGACCATAGATAAGACTCGCTCAACTTCACCGCCAAAATCGGCGTGACCCGGCGTGTCGACAATGTTGATATGGTAATCGCCCCACTCCAACGCTGTGTTCTTGGCAAGGATGGTAATACCGCGTTCTTTTTCCTGGTCGTTGGAATCCATAATGCGCTCGGCATTGATGGACTTGCGGTCCAACGTGCCGGATTGCGCCAGTAGTTTGTCCACCAGTGTGGTTTTGCCATGGTCTACGTGAGCAATAATGGCAATATTGCGGAGATTGTCGGTCAAAATAATCCTCGGGGGACTTTGGAATTGCCGCTACGGTGGCAATAAAGGCGCGGCATTATACTCGAACGCGGCGGCCTGTACGTTGCAGCGTTTCAGCCAGTCGCTCGATGTGGGTTTACCAATCAATCTCAACCCATCGCACCATTATGGTGCGTAATGCCTCATATTAGAGCACTAGCGGTAGGCTAAAATACTGCACCGCTAGCGGACAAGCAGCAATATCAATGGCTTAAAGATTGTCCAGCTGTGGCATATATTTTGCGTTTGTCTTGTGTGAAGAGTGTCTTACAAAGAATGTTTTTCGAAGGCCATGCGAACCCGGCGCACGCAGTGTCGAGAAACCATTCCACACAGCACGCAAATGATACGGAGTACACAACACGGCTGCTGGCGTAACATCACCACCGAGTGACGCATTACGATTTAACAGCACTAGTTAGCGAATGCCTTTATAATCCGCAATCCCAAATTTTGACTATCTACACCCACCGATGGAGGACACCATGTCAGACCACACCCTGAATTTGATAAAAGACAACGATGTAAAGTGGGTGGACTTACGTTTCACCGACACAAAAGGTAAGGAACAACACGTTTCCATACCTACTGGCGAAGTTCATGCCGACTTCTTCGAGGGCGGCAAAATGTTTGACGGCTCCTCCATCGCTGGCTGGAAAAGCATTAACAATTCCGACATGGTGTTAATGCCAGACGACTCGTCTGCGGTGCTCGATCCGTTCACCGACGAAAATACAGTAAACGTGCGCTGTAATGTACTCGAGCCAACGACCATGCAGGGTTACGAGCGTGACCCACGCTCGGTGGCAATCCGCGCCGAAGAATATCTAAAGTCGACTGGCATTGGCGACGCCGCATTTTTTGGCCCCGAACCTGAGTTTTTCGTGTTCGACGACGTGAAATGGTCGGCCGATATATCCGGTGCCAGCTACAGCATTCACTCGGAAGAAGCGTCGTGGGCATCGGGCCTGAGTATGCCTGATGGCAATATTGGTCACCGCCCCGGCGTCAAAGGCGGCTATTTCCCGGTACCGCCGGTTGATTCAGCCCACGACCTGCGCGCCGCCATGTGCGCCGCGATGGAGCAAATGGGTCTTAGCATCGAAGTGCATCACCACGAGGTAGGCACGGCCTGCCAGAACGAAATCGGCACTCGCTTCGGTACGCTGGTGCGTAAAGCCGACGAAGTACAGATACTCAAATACTGCGTGCTTAACGTAGCCCACGCTTATGGTAAAACGGCCACCTTCATGCCTAAACCACTGGTTGGCGACAATGGCAGCGGCATGCATTGCCATCAGTCGATTGGCAAAGGGGGGGACAACGTTTTTACCGGTGACGGTTATTCCGGTTTGTCAGAGACTGCGCTGTACTATATAGGTGGTATTATCAAACACGCGCGTGCCATTAACGCTTTTGCCAATGCCTCGACCAACTCATACAAGCGTCTAGTGCCCGGTTTCGAAGCGCCTGTGATGCTGGCCTACTCGGCGCGCAACCGTTCGGCGTCGATTCGCATTCCTTACGAAAGTAACCCGAAAGGACGCCGCATAGAGGTGCGCTTCCCCGATCCAAGTGGCAACCCATACCTAGCGTTTTCTGCCATGTTGATGGCCGGCCTCGACGGTATTCAAAATAAGATTCACCCGGGCGACCCGGCCGACAAAGATCTTTACGACCTGCCAGCAGAAGAAGCTGCGGAATTCCCGACTGTGGCATCCAGCCTGGAACAAGCCCTTGCCGCGTTAGACGCTGACCGCGCCTTCCTTACAGCCGGAAATGTGTTCACCGACGATGCGATCGATGGCTTTATCGAGCTGAAAGAGGAAGAGGTGGAGTTGCTCAATACCACAACCCATCCGGTCGAATTCTCGATGTACTACAGTCTATAACCCGTTTTCACGGCATTCTCCTAAGCCCGCGTCTGCGGGCTTTTTTATTGCCGAAAATTGCTCCTGCGTCGCCTAAAGCGTCTACTTTTGGTTTCGGCACTTCCACCATCACTGGCGGTGGTACAGAGATGTAATGTATGCTGCGGAAAGCATCTATGCCGTTAGCGCGCTCTATGTGTCGGCACGTTTTGAGACTATAATACGTAGTAAGCACTAACTAACTATGTTTTCAAATAAACTTTGGCATTGCCAAAGGTGCAATTGGGCGTCTAACCTATAGTTAGTGGAGGCACGCAACACAGGATCACATGATGCAGTTACTCAAGCCAGGCCTTATTGTCATCACGTTGGCCACCTGCGCAGCGGCGCAGGCGGAAATCTATAAATCTACCGATATACACGGCAATGTGACATATACCGATAAACCGGATAAGAGCTCCAAGCCGGTGGATGTGCGTAGCACGAACTCAATTCCCGGAGTTAAGGCGCCCAAAGTTGATAAAAATGAGGCGCAATCCTCGTTAGCGGCTGACGATACCGTTAATTACCACTCTGTACGTATTGTCGAGCCCACCGATGACAGCGGAATTGAGCACGGGCCTGGCAATTTCACGGTGCGGGCAAGCAGCAAACCTAAGCTTGCGGATGATCACGCGCTGCAACTTTACTTAGATGGCGCGGCCTACGGTAAAGCAAATTCCAGCGGCAGTTTTGCGCTCACCAATATTGATCGCGGCACGCATGAACTGCGGGTAAGTGTCGTCGATTCCACGGGTAAAGCGTTGAAAAACTCGAAACCCATTAAAGTGCACGTGTTCAGACCTTCAGTGTTGCAACCCGGTCTAAGCGGCCGCTAAACCTGCCCTCTCTTCTGCATTATGCACTGTTTTAGTGCATAATGCAGGTGCTCATGGTTTCTGTATCAGCGCAGCTACCAGCCACTATGCTATTGATCTTTAAACAATTACGGTCGAAGACCTAAGCTTATCAACAAGATAAAGCTGGTTTGCTTCTTGCTATAGATTTAAGGACAGCCATAGAATCAAACGACAGCTGACGTAGGTACATATTATTCGCCACCACCTCGTGAATGTTGATTGCTTGCACGCTCGCCTATTGGATAATCTGGCGACCGCCGTCATTTTGCTCGATGACGAGCTGACGATCAGCTACGTCAACTCCGCTGCCGAAGTATTATTGCAAGTCAGCGGCCCGCGCGTACTTGGAGAACCTATCAGCCATGTGTTCACCACGGAATCTGATAGCGAGAGGGGCTTACGCGATGCATTGCGCGACGGCAGCGCCTATACCCGGCGTAAAGCCTTGCTGACGCTGCCGGCTGGGCAACAAATTACTGTCGATTACGCGGCTACTCCGTTCCAGCAAACGGGCGGACCGATGCTGATTATCGAGCTACAGCCGTTAGATCGTTTGTTGCGCATTAGTCGTGAGGAAACCAATATTTCATCGCATCACACCACTCGAACATTGATTCGCGGCCTGGCGCATGAGATTAAAAACCCGCTCGGCGGCCTGCGTGGTGCGGCGCAACTATTGGAACGCCAGTTGCCAAGCCCGGAACTTAAAGACTATATCAATGTGATTATCGACGAAGCCGATCGCCTGCGCAGCCTGGTCGATCGCTTGTTGGGTCCACATAAGGTCAGTGAGCAGCAAGCCGTCAATATCCACGAAGTGTTGGAACGGGTTTGTGCACTGGTAGAGGCAGAAAGCCCACGCCAACTAGCCATAGAACGCGACTACGACCCCAGTATTCCCGAACTCATCGGCGACGCGGAACAGCTGATTCAGGCCAGCTTGAATATCATGCGTAACGCCATGCAGGAGCTGCAATCAATCGACGCGCAGCAGGTGGCGACCATCAAGCTAACCACTCGTGTGCTACGCCGGTTTACTATCGGCAAACGCCAACACCGGCTGGTACTCCGCGTCGACATTGCCGATAACGGTCCGGGAGTGGCGGCAGAGTTATTAGACTCTATCTTTTTCCCCATGGTAAGCGGCCGAGCCGACGGTACCGGGTTGGGACTTTCCATAGCACATTCGATTGTGCATCAACACGCGGGGTTGATCGAATGTGCTAGTCAGCCCGGTGACACCGTATTTTCAATGTTTATTCCGTTGGAGTGCTCATGAACAGCAGTCAAGTCTGGATCGTAGATGACGACAAATCGATGCGGTGGGTTTTGGAAACAGCCCTGAACCAGGCGGACATCACCACCACCAGTTTCGCCGACGGCAACAACATCACCAAAAAGCTCGAGCTGACCCAACCCGCTGCCATCATCAGCGATATTAGAATGCCTGGTATCGACGGTCTGGAACTGTTAGCCGAGATTAACCAGCGCTACCCGCAACTGCCGGTGATCATCACCACAGCGCATTCCGACCTGGACAGCGCGGTAGCCTCTTACCAGGGAGGGGCTTTCGAATACTTGCCAAAGCCCTTCGACGTTGACGATGCAGTGGCGATGACACAACGCGCCATCGCTTACGCCACTGAGCAACGCAAGCAGAGCGATGACAAAGAAAATGAAGAACAAACTGAAATCATCGGCGCAGCGCCGGCGATGCAGGAAGTGTTTCGCGCCATCGGGCGCCTGTCTAAATCGCATATGACCGTGTTGATTCATGGCGAATCTGGCACCGGCAAGGAGCTGGTTGCAAAAGCCCTGCACAACCATAGCCCACGTGCAGGTCAGCCATTTATCGCACTAAACATGGCGGCCATTCCAAAAGACTTGATGGAGTCCGAATTGTTTGGTCACGACAAGGGTGCGTTTACGGGCGCTACCAGCCAACGTACCGGTCGTTTTGAGCAAGCCGACGGTGGCACTTTATTCCTCGACGAAATCGGCGACATGCCAGCCGACACTCAAACGCGCTTGCTGCGCGTATTAGCCGACGGAGAGTTTTATCGGGTGGGTGGTCACACGTCAGTAAAAGTCGACGTGCGCATCATAGCGGCAACGCACCAGGACCTGGAAGGATTAGTGCACGAGCACCGCTTTCGGGAAGACCTGTTTCACCGCCTTAATGTCATTCGCATCCATCTGCCAAAACTCAACCAGCGCCGCGAGGATATTCCGCGCTTGATGAAACACTTCTTCAAGAGCGCCTCCGAGGAGTTGGGCGTGGAAAGGAAAGTGTTACGGCCAGAGACTGAAGTGTATTTGTGCAATCTGAATTGGGAAGGTAATGTGCGGCAATTGGAAAACACCTGCCGCTGGATTACCGTTATGGCGATAGGTAGAGAGATACACCTTAGCGACCTACCGCCCGAGTTACTCCAGCAAGACAAGCAGGAAGGCGGAGAGGTAGGCCAGTGGGAGCAGCAGTTACAGCGCTGGGCCGAAGCGGAACTGCGCTTCGGCAAAACTAACATCCTCGACCACGCCGTACCCGTGTTTGAAAAAACCATGATCGAAGCCGCACTGAAGCATACACGCGGCCGCCGTCGCGATGCGGCTCAACTGTTAGGCTGGGGGCGCAATACGCTGACGCGCAAAATCAAGGAGTTGGATATGGAAAGTGAGGAATAGCTCCTACAACGTCCGTGCCTGCACTTCGACCACGCGCACGGCTGTGTCCGTTGCCGTTTCACAGCGGCCGGTGCTGGTCACAGTGTAGTAGGTATCGGTACCCTCAGGGCTAACCGCAGCGCACGTCACATCGACAAAACAATTACCGAAGCCTGGCCCGCTTAAAGATAGATCATTGATCGCCGCGCAGTTGGCTGCCCCGCTGGTTGGAAACAGTTGTTGTATCTTACGCTGTGCGCCAGATTCGGCGGCCAGCAAAGCACGCGTAGAAATCACCTCGCGGGCGACGCTTTCGTCGGCGTTTTTCAACAAGCTAACCATACTGGCACCGAGCAGGCCCACGACCACCAGTACAAAGATCGCCATCATCAAGGCTGAACCGCTCTGCTTGTGCTGTTCTCTATTAAGACGCATTGCGCAAGAACACCGCTTGACTAAATTTAACCCACTCCCGCTCGCCAACTTTACCCAAAAACCGCAGATCCATCTGCACCGTGCTACTGCGCTGTAAGGCGCCAGGGGTGAAGTTGAACACGTTGTAAGTAACGCCATTCTCTTGAGTACGAATGTAGCGCGCTAATGTCACACCGTTAGCTGGTGGCAGCGACTGTGTCACGCTGTAAGCATAATCGGCATGCCGAGTCAGTAAATTATCCTGCGCGCAAAAACTTACGGGGCTTGCCACAATGTAGAAACGGCGCTGCGGCGATGCTTGCGGAAACTGACTAGGGTTGGGGAAACTGATTGTGCGTTTGTCACCAACAGCCGAAGATACCGTGCTTATCGCTCGCAGAGCGTTGCTAGCCGCTGTGCCGTACACATCAGTTTCTGCCGTGGTAAAAACCGCAGCATAGTAAGATGTTCCCACTTGTGGGCTAAAGTCAAAGGCGACCGCCTCGAAGCTGCTGGCCGCTGCGCTGACAGGCAAATCAAGATAGCTGGAAGCAGCGACAATGGGCACGAATTCGAGGCATTGTATAGGGTTTGCACCACCACTGCTGCTGACGCGCACGCTGCCGGGCAAGGCGTTACGCAATTCGCGAGTCATGCGCTCAACCGCGTAACGCCCTTGTTGTGTCAAGTCGTCGCGACGCGAAACATCTACGTAAGCCTGCACGCTGGTGCTGATCAAACTGCTCATACCAACGCCGACTACGCCGAGCAGTACAATCACCATCACCAGCTCGACCAATGTAAATCCTGCTTGGCGGC
>JBPCXM010000111.1:0-7606 GCA_051008535.1 Pseudomonadales bacterium
AATTCAGCGTGAGCGACGCCTGTGGATCCAGATCGACGAATAACACGCGATACCCCAGATTGGCGTAGTAGGAGCCGGCATACCAGCTGGTGGTTGTTTTCCAGCAGCCGCCTTTGAAGTTGGTAAATGACATGACCACCGGATCTTCATCATCGCGTCGCCGCGGTGCTGTGTCGAAATAGGCTTGCATGTGCAGCACTTGATCCAATGTCGCACCGAGACGGCGATGGGTGGCGGGATCCACATCCGGGGCAGGGAGGCGACCCTCTTTCTCTGCCATGTAGATGGTTGACAGCCCGACCCCGACCACATCAGAAAGATCATTGCCCCTGAAGCGACGGGGGGGCATTTGCTCCTCGGCAATCTTCTTGATGTCGTGCGTGAGTTGGTGCCCTGTTGCCAAATACCCTTCCAACTGGGCAATCGTCTCAGTTATACTGCTCATTTTATAAATATCACTCTATCGCGTGTGGTTTATATATTTAGGAGAAAAATTATATCAAAATATAAAATGGACCACTAGCGCAGTATAATGCTTTTCAAAGTTTACTTTCAGTCCCTCAGCGCAATTTTAGGCCATGTGTAATGCGCCGCCGAAAACGAACGACGTGCACACATAGGGTACTTTATCCACCGGAATCACCATTGAAAGAGGGCGATTAGCGGATTAGATTGACTCGACAACGTTCAAAACAACGCAGAGATGCACAGTGAACTTTGCCTTAAAGACAGTGAACTATCAGAAAGCACAGTGAAACATAAGGAAAGCACAGTGATCTTTCCACAGCGACAGTAAGCTATCGCTAAACCACAGTGAACATTCAGAGAAGTACAGAGAACTTAAGCAAAATCACCGTAACGTACTGATATATAAATTTATTTCGCCCTATATTCACAATATTCATACTATTTATAGCTATTTGTTGTATTCAAATCGAGTCAATTGACTCCTTATGCAACCGGCATACTAATCTAGCCAACAGATCATAGCGTGGCATCAATTGGATTGACTTTCACATCCTCAACAGATAGATTTCATCCTCAAGGCAAACATTTCATCCTCATAACAATTAATGGCCCAACAAAAGATCTTCTTCACGGTATCAAACCAGGTTAAAGATAACCTGGATATGCTGTCGGCCGATCAAACCATCAACGAAAAATTCAGGGAATTCATCTTTGTCTTAGCAAAAAGTTGTGTGAACGCTAAAGAGGGGAGGGTGTCTCGATCTGAGTTCATTGATATCCTAAAAAAACGCCACATGGCCGCTAGCGCCGGCATCGTTGGCCGACGCTTGAATGAGCTGGAGTCGCTCGGGGTGTTGGCCGAAAGTAAAAGGAACATCTCGGGGAAAGCCTGCAAGCTTATTGAAATCACATCACTGCGGCCTATTTTCAGCTATTTTGCCAACACGCAGCGTCGCTCTCTGATTCCTTCACACCGACCCTTGAAAAACCAACTCTCGCTGGAAATTGACAAGCTCGAAAATGAGGGGAGTTACCTCTCTCTCAATAGCACCGTGCCGCCGCGGATTGAGAGCCTATTCTGTATTTTAGATGCAGGGATGAAACTCTCAGGGCGGGATAGCCGCAAAGCAATAGAGTGCAAGTACACTTTTTTTGAAAACGACCACATCTACATCCAGACATCGACGGTAACGCGTCACGCGAGCAACATAGCGTATCTGTCAGATGAACGGGTGATGCGCGCTCTCAATGGCATCCTGCTCGACGAACTTGAAAATAAGTTTGGTTCTTTGGATGACCTCAACATCGATAAGCTGGCGATCAAAGACGAGTACTTCTTTTTCGATATCTATGATCTCTGTCGCCGTATGGGACTACGACCCAATGATCAGAACCGAAAAATCGCGCGCGGCATGCTCGAACGACTACGTGACACCGATTTCTTGATCGATGCGTCAAACTCTCCGTACTTCCGGGAAAACTATTCGCTTGGCGCAGAAACTGCCCAATACCGCTACATCACCGAGTTTTTTGCCAAAAAGGAATACGTCGCCGATGGCAACGGCAAGCAATTGGTTAGCTCTGATCGATATTACCTTGTGAAATTTCACACGGCTATCCTCACTAACCTGATTTCAGTAGGGCGATCTTTTATTTCTCACGACGGGTTGGCTTCTGAACGGTCGGGACTCGCTCATCGGCTGAATAATTGGGCGAAGGCCGTCATAGGCGTCCGGCGCAAGCACGTCGGTCGACCGTTTCAGTATCCCTTGGACGAATTTCGTGAACGCGTGATGCCGTCTGCTCGGATGGATAACTTCGAGCGGGACTTGTTGAATCTGATGCGCCGGCTTTGCGAAGAACTGGTCGACGCAGAGGAGGGGGCTTTGCCTGTCGAAGCCACAGTGGGATGGCGGGAGAACAACCATTCAAACATCGCATGGCTGTACGGCTACTACTACAAGATTGAGTGGGACGAGGCTAAGGAGAAGGAGCTCAACAGAATCCGGCGGCGGCGATACCGCACGACGAAGCAATATCCGGTCATTACCATTTGGCGTGATGTCGAAGATGTCTATGTGGGTGACAACAGTGATCACAACAAAGCCTTACGGCGGCAGGCGGCGGCGCTTTTGGGTGCGTCATCTTGATACGCTGGGAGCCTTGCCAAAAGACGCGACTCACTCTGAAACAACTCGGATTTTCTAAGGATAACTTGTGGGAGAGATTGCACCACTATCGCGATACGAGTACGGACCCCAATGACAGAGATTTCCTCCGTCTGTTCACCGGATCCCCTGCGCTCGATAGCAGCCATTATCAATTGTTACATCAGACGGCGCAATTGCCGCTACATTGGCAGCCTGAAAGAGACCTTTGCACGGCGCTTCACTGCGCAGGGTACGCCGCTGATACGATCAGCCACTACCGAGATCTATTCGTCATCCAGATCAGAGAGGAGGGCAGGGTAGTGGCAAATCCCGACGCTGAATTCCGTCGATTTTGCTGGAGTCGCCCCAAGCAACTCCCGTCGCTCATTACCAGTGACTGGCAACCTAGTCGCGAGACGCTGCAACGACTTGTTCAAAATAATATCAATCCCGCCTTTGCATTATGCCTGGTCCCTGAGTTTATTTTATATTGGAAAGACGTGGGGCGTGTTGAATCAGATTGGCAGTCCATATTTTGTGAGCGAGTACTCACTTATAGTAAAGGCAGCAATATAAATAGTGTTGAGACCACTCAGAACGACAATTTGCTACAAAAACACATAGAGACGAGACATACGACGCCATAATCGCATTCGACTGAATTGTAGTTGATTCCTAGAAATGTATTCGATCGCGCGCTGCACAAACTGGACGCACGGTTGAAAGCGGCGTTGAATCACTACGACATTAAGCTCACCGAAGCGTCGCAATTAGACTGACGTCATCACCGACGAAATATCCGATAATAAGAATGCACGGCAAGACTAGCAACTACGCGCCTATCGATGAAGGAATCACCGCTTATTTGGTGATCATAGCCAAATCGAATGTACTCACGATCAAGCAGTCGCGCCACTAGTCGACACACATTGAGAATGGACTTACTGTTGTAAATCCACGTCATAGGACCTGATTTGCAAAAGCCTTCCAAGCGAGCCATTTGTCTCTACGCTGTGGAGACAAATGGAGTCGAATGAATAACAAGACGATCATTCAGGCCATCGAAGGATAAATCCACAGCAAAACCACGGTGGATTGTTCTATCGCAAAATGTTTCTGTATAGGAAGGGCGCTCAGGCATTAAGTAACGGACTGGTAGATCTGAACTAGCGGCGGTGGGCAGCCACAGGCTGTAAGCTAGCCTGTCACTACGTCGAGCGCAGCGAGAAACTAGGTAGTGACAGGCGGTCGCAGCGCCTGTGAATAAAGAGCTGTAGCACATTTTGAATAGTGACACGCTAGTGACGCTATTCAAAATGCGCTACACTGCCCTTGCTTTCTGCAGCTGAGGCATCACCGGCACCTATTAGGTCGCGGAAACACGGGGAGCACGCCCACAACGGTAACTCAGCAAGGCGGTCGACGATCGCCTAGACAGCGCAAGCTGTGGACCAGGCCTTAAAGCTATCACTCAAACCCAGCGGGTTGGAAGCATCCCCGTTGGGGGTGTCTTCCAACCGTATTCATTCACCCATTGATACGAGAGGAGGACACCAGCGTCATAGCGGTACCGAAAGGCGTAAGCCTGACAGAAACATTTCTCAGCGCTCAACAGAGACGTGGAATGGAGTCTTTTGGGTCACAGAGAAAACGTGTGGCTCACCATCATCTTCGGATGAAATTAGCGTGTCGCGTTGCGACCGTTGATTGAGCATCAACACTAACCAAATGAAAATGAGTGACGACAGCGGCGATCACAGGGTGCCGCTAACGCGCGAGAAAGCGCTTGTTTTTTAAACAAGAGCCGAGGCGTTGTTGTGCATGAAAAAACTGAATTATGAGCTGTTGCAAGTGTGCCGGGACAATAAAGACGACAGCTATGTGGCACAGACGGGCAACGCCGACACTCGCCACCCACCTGAGCATAAAAGACGACCTCATCATTCAATTCGAGCCCGATGATCTTGAGTAGATGGAAGTGCCCGCCTTGTACGATGTGTAGGAGCGACCAGGGAAAGCACCAGTGTAGAGCACCGTCCTCATCACCGACGACCCCCTGGAAGAAGTAGCGCTGGCAGGGCACGACCGGACGCCGGTCTCACTCGCGCTGCGGCAATGGCTGGACTCCACCTCGGTGGATAAGGCACAGCTCTATGCCATCTTGGATGAAATTAAACGACCCTACTACGCCCATGCCGTATCGCCCTAGCGTACCGCGTCTAAAGTGGCGATAGCGCCGGGTGAGGGAGGCGCATGACCACGCCGTGCCCCCCCACACCGCTTACGCCTCGACAACGGTTAGTCGCCCGACCCGGTGACTCGGCCGGACGATGACCACGGTCGCATCAAGCACCCGCTACCCGCACGCTGCGATAGCGCGCACCGCCATTCCAAGCTACGACACGCACAGAGCAATTATACCTACTCCGTACATATTTTTATGAAGAGTTGGTAGATAGTAGGAATTATTGTGTTAGTGAGAGGTAAGTCTTGTGTTCGTTGTTGTAATTGAGAGAAAATGTACGTAGTAGGTATAAATACCTGTTTAAATACACCTTTAGCATGGGGGAGGCCGCATGAAAGTGAGGGGTTCAAAGGCCGCACTGGCACTGATCAGCACCTACAAGCCACGCATTGCCGAAGAGTTGCGTGCCTTGCAACACGTGCTGGAGGACTTTGGTGGTGCACTGGAGAGTGAGTTGCTGCACGCGGTGGTCTTCGAACCGATCGGCGCCGATGAAGACAACGGTGTTCGACCCGTCGGTTATCGCGAGCTGGGCTTTGCCGCGTCGGTGGAAGCGGCCGTGACCGCCTACCGGACCATTGACTATGGGATGAGCGATCGGGTCAATCGCTCTATCAAATGCTATGGCGCCGTCGGCGTGCTGCGGCGCATCATGAACATGGCCGTGCGGGTAAATCGAGAGAAGAGTAAGTTCAAGGCGACGTTTCGCGAGATCGCCAACAAGCGCGTGCGAATTGCAGGACGCGACAGCAATAACCGACCCATCACTGAGCTTAAAGCGCTCTCGACAGTGATACTGCGTCAGCTGCAGTCATCGAGCGTCAACCGCCTGGCTGCCTACCGGGAGGTGCAACTGTTTGATGCCACGCCGCTTTCGATCGCTTTTACGGAGAGCCATAATCGCAGTGTACCAACGAAATCGGCGGCCGAGTTGATCGCCGAGCTCGCACTGCGCATCGATGCGACCGTGCCTGACTCGATCGCTGCCGATGACATCGCGCGATTGAAGGCCTTAACGGACCGCAACGAGCGGTTGATTGACCGTAAAAGCTTGTACCCGCGCATGCGGGCCAACGTCAAATTGCGTGAGATTGACCCAAAGACCGATAAGCAAAAGACCCAAATGATCGTGGCGGAAGTGCCCATTCTATATCCCATCACCGCCCGCATGGCGCCGCCCGATATTCATCCCCCGAAAGTCACGGCGGCGCCGCGCCAACGGGCGTTGCTCAGTGAGCCAGAACCCTACATCCAGACCTGGCCTTACTACCGTCTGACGCCAAAAGGCCTTGCGCGACGCGAGAAGGTGGCGCAATCCACCCAACGGAAATAGGCCGGGCTTGGCCGCGGAGCAGGCTGAACACTCAGGGAAATGACACGCGTTCGCGCCGCAGCCATCGGCGCGTGTTGATGGATCACCGAGCCGGCCGGGTTGTCGTGTCGCTCGGCCAGTATCAGGAACTAGCGCAGATCGCTGTGACTCGGGTACGCATCAGCGAGGCCAGGCCGCTGGTCGAAGTCTTTCAGGCGGAGCCGCCGGTGGGCTGTCCACTGCATCGCGGGTCTCCAGGCACAGTGGGCGAGGGTGACATCACACGATCCTACACCCTTATTTCTTCAGCGCATACTGTCCAAGGCCGGTGCGTACGATGAGTCCCTGCTGGGTGTAACGACTGAGCGCTTTTCTCACCTGGACCGGATTCGCCTTCATGGCTGTGGCAATGGCTTGCGGTGTGCGGTGTTTGCCGCGAATGGCTGCGAGGACGGCCGCCTGGGTCACTACCGCCGTGTTGCCGCGTTTGGCGGGCGGTTTTTTGGTGGCACGTGTTGCTTTGATTGGTTTTTTCGTGGCGGCCTTCTTGACCGCCTTTTTCGCGGTTGGCTTTGGTTTGGCTTTTTTGGCCGCTGCTTTAGCGCCGCCCGCGATCGTGACGTTCACCACACCCAACGAGGCAAAGCGTTTCGCATAGGCGCGCACTTTCTTCAAAGGGACGTGAAGCTGCAGTGTCACTTTGGTGTGATCAGGATGCGGTTGGGTTTGTTTGAGTAGCTCTTTGATGGTTTTCATTGTGGTGTCTTCCCCTCTCTGTTGTGGAACTGTTCTCGATAGGCGGCGCGCAGCTTGCCCCTCTAGGCGAATCTTGTCAATACCTGAGGCAGGCGGGGAGGTGAGCTCATCGTAGCTAGACGGTTTGAGTTGATGACGCCCCGTTGATAGCGCTGCGCCTTCATAAAGTCACATCCGTCTCGGACTGACGGTCTTGCGGCGTGTCTCACATCTGATGACCCAACCACTGACGACATCGCACCGAGGGCTTTCGTTGGCAGAGCGCCGAATTAGCGGCACGCTCACGCCGTGTGGCTGATTAACAAGGTGTAGGGACACGACGGGGCGGACTGGTTTCGACCCAACATGATCAAATGATCACGTAGCGACAACATTGCGGTTAGGTTGATCGACTACTGTCATCATCGTTGATGGGTGGCCTACTCTCAGCTGTTGGTTCTGACGAGGGTTTATCCCACAGGTCTCTGTCGCTAAACTGAGCCGTTAGTTCACGATGGCTGAATCAGGGATATAACCAACAATTTGTACTATTCTGTAAGGCAGTAGTGAGCCTATTGAGCGGGAGTTCCAAATAGCGATGAGACGCAACAATGGTAAGTCGAGGGCGATGTATGGCATATCGCGCATTGACGACGACCTTCATCATACGCATGCCTGGCGAGTCAGTCTGTGTCG
>JBPCXM010000112.1:0-3365 GCA_051008535.1 Pseudomonadales bacterium
TTTTGTCATCGCCGGGCCGACCGCACCGCACATGATGGGTATGTTGGGGTGTTCAACGGGGCCAGGATTAAAGAACGGTTGCAATCGTGTGAAAGTATAGTGTTGGCCTTGAAAATCGAGTTTCTCACCCGTTTGAAAGCTATGGAATATCGCCTTCATAGATTGCACATACTCGCGCAATTGTGGAACTGGCGAATCCCAACGCGCCGAATAGCGTTGTTCAATATTGGCCTTAACCTGGGTGCCCAGCCCTAGCTCAAACCGACCATTAGACATTTTTTGTAAATCCCAACTCGCCACCGCGACGGTCATCGGGCTGCGTGGGAAAGCGACCAAAACGGCAGTACCCACGATTAGTTTTTGGGTAGCATTGAGCGCCATCGCTGCTAACAACAAGCCGTCGTGAATGGCATCCGGTACTTGTAGGCCGTCAAAACCCATGGCCTCGGCACGCACCGCATGCGCGGCTATTTCACCTGGGCCCATATTTTCTGGTGTCGCCGCAAATACCTGGAACATGGTTTACCTCTGTTAACCTGAACTCAACTGCCATCAGGTATTGACGTAAATATTTAAATTGAATTCACGCACGCAGGCAAGCGATTTATAACGAGCTTGCCAAGTCGTCTGAATTCGATTACGACCAACACACCAACATAATAGGTAAAAAATGTAGACAAGACGCTTGCAGTATTACAAGCTTTGTTGCGGCAAAGCGATGGGGCAGCAACACTATGAATAAAGTCACACTGAAAAAACGCGATGGTTTCGCGATAGTCACCCTGAACCGGCCTGAGGCCATGAATGCATTGTCGCGTGAGTTGCGCGCGGATATCGTCGCGGCGTTTGAAACCTGCGTGAGCGACGAAGATATTCGTGTCGTCATACTCACCGGCAACGGTAAGGCCTTCTGCGCAGGATTTGATTTACAGGAATTGAGCAACACCGAAGCCGATGCAGCGCAGGAAGCCGACAATACCGTTGCGCGCGCTATGGAAGCTTTTACCGGGCCCATCATCGGTGCAATTAACGGTCACGCAATCACCGGTGGTTTTGAAATGGCCTTGGCCTGTGACGTGTTGGTCGCAGCTGACAGCGCCCGATTTGCCGACACCCATGCACGAGTCGGTATTTTACCCGGCTGGGGCCTCAGTCAAAAACTACCGCGCCTGATTGGTTTATCGCGTGCCAAGGAAATATCTTTCACTGGCAAGCCCGTGTTCGCACAGCAAGCCTATGAGTGGGGGCTGGTTAACCATGTGGTTACCCGCGAAGAATTGTTGCCCAGGGCTATTGAGCTCGCGGAAGCGATGTGCAAGTGCGAACCGCAACTGCTCCCTCAATACAAGGCGCTGATTGACGAGGGTTACGCCAAACCTTATGACGAAGCACTAGCATGGGAGGAGCGCCAGGCAATCGTGTCAGCCAAGCAGGTGATGGCAGCTATGGTAGGCGAGCGACGCGACGCGGTTATTGCTCAAGGCCGGCAAGAAAAAGATCCCTCCTAAATTGGCACACAGCAAGCGCAGATAAAAACAATGATTACACTCCATCAGTTCGCCCTTTCGCCATTTAGCGACAAAATTATTCGAATACTGCACTTCAAAGGATTGCACTACCGTATACAGGAATACCCCTTGATGAGTAAGGCGGTAAAACGAGTCAATCCCATTGGCAAGCTGCCGTGCCTCGAGGACAACGGTCAGCTCATCGCCGACTCCACCGATATCGCCTATCACCTGGAACAGCAATATCCGCAGCGGTCGGTGATTCCGGAGGAATCTGCCCAACAGGCAATGGTGCATGTGTTGGAAGACTGGGCCGACGAAAGTCTGTACTACTATGAAATGCAAATGCGCTTTGGCCTGCCTGAAAATGGCCAGCACAACATTCCGCGTATGTTGGTCAACAATCGTGGCCTGTCGCACTGGTTTCTGAGTAAAGTACTACCCAAGGGTATTCTCTCCGTCACGAAAAACCAAGGCGTTGGTAAGAAGAGTATTAAACAGTTAGTGATCGATATCGATCGCCACTTCATCGCCGTGGACAAATTACTGATCAACAGCGATTGGTTGGTCGGCAGTCAACTTACCTTGGCCGACCTGGCAGTGTTTTCCATGTTCAATTGCCTCAAAGACGCTGAGCAAGCGCTGGCGTGTTTGCTACAGTACCCTCGTATCGAGGCGTGGATGAATGATGTGCGGGAGCTGACTGACGAACCCGTTGAGTAGTACTGCGATGCGTTCCTTATGCGGAAGAAGTTCAAACGCATCATCGATATTGGTAAAGCCCCCTTTACTGCAAAAGTTATATTGCTATAAATAGTGGCGACAGAAAACGCCAACGCGTTCCCAGGCTTTCTTCGGGATCAGCAAAGTCCCTCGGCAGCTACTTTAAAAGTGTGTGAAATTCCGGGCTCGGCATCAACGGCTAACCCACCATTTTGCCACGATCAACCGGGTAGACCGCACCATGAATCGCGCTGGCATCCGGGGACGCCAGGAAGGCAATTACCGAAGCCACCTCTTCCGCCGGCATCATTCCGCGTAGGCCGCCGGAGCGCATTACCAGCTCAATATCCGCGTTTTCTGGAAAGCTAAAATTGTGTACTTGTGGTGTGTCCATACCACCGGGGCAAATGACGTTAACGCGCAAGTCGCTGTGGATATATTCTAGAGCCAAGGAGCGAGTGAGTCCGATCAGTGCATGCTTAGCACTGCAGTAGCCCGCCGAATAGGGCTGGCCGGTCAGACCGGCGATGGAGGCCACATTAACAATATTACCCTTGGCTTCCAGCAGGTGCGGAATCGCCGCACGGCAAAGGTAGAATGGACCGCTGATATTGACCGCCAAGTCTTGTTGCCAGTCGCTGTCGCTGACTTCGGTTGAGTGACGTAGATTGTGTTTGCCGGCAGTGTTGACGAGTACATCCAACCGGCCAAACTGATCGACACAGGCCGCAATCGCTTGGCGGCACTGCTCGGAATCGCCCAACTCTGCCGCGTGCACGGCGATGTTACCTGCATATTGGCACAGTTCGTCTAAAGCGGCTTCGTTTCGGCCAATGCCAAAAACGCTGGCGCCTTCGTCAGCAAACAATCGTGCAGTTGCCGCGCCCAGACCGGACGAAGCGCCGGTGACAAAAACGGTTTTTCCGGTAAAGCGAGACATAGAATACCTTCCTGTTATTTCGCAAGACATCGCTTGCGTGGCCAATAAAATGCAGCCAAGGTATTCTATGCAAAGCACGCCCTATCGGTTAGCTGAATTGTGACCATCTTAGAAATACGGAAATTTTAAGTTTGGCATCATGCTTCGTTCCGGGAGGGAGGGTCGCCTCAAGCGGGCACATTGAACAATGTGAA
>JBPCXM010000113.1:0-5775 GCA_051008535.1 Pseudomonadales bacterium
ATCAAAGTAAGGCATAGACCGATAGCGATCGGCGCCAGACCCGGAGGCGCGCGTTCATCGGTTGCGCCGAGAATGACGATCAGGAACATCATGGTCATCACAACTTCGGTGATCAGCGCTGCGCCCATTGAATAACCGCCCGGCGAATGCTCGCCATAGCCGTTAGATGCAAAACCAGCCGAGACGTCGAAACCAGCCGCGCCGCTGGCGATGAGAAAGAGCACCCCTCCAGCGACCAAACTACCAAGCACCTGAGCAACGATGTAAGGCAGCAATTGGTTGGCCTCGAAACGACCTCCGGCCCAAAGCCCAATAGAAACTGCCGGATTAAGATGACACCCGGAGATATGGCCAATCGCGAAGGCCATAGTCAATACAGTTAAACCAAAGGCCAATGAAACGCCGAGCAATCCTATGCCGACATCAGGAAAGGCAGCCGCCAACACCGCACTTCCGCAGCCGCCGAGAACCAGCCAAAACGTCCCGAATAACTCTGCAACATACTTTTTCATGGGTTCCTCCCCTTTTTTGTTTCGTTGATTGTAACGTTAAGCAAGCCGCATGACCTTACACTCAATTGTTAAATCTGCTAATCGCGAAACCTCGACCATGCTGTACTAGGGCCGTTTGTTAACCAACAAGGCTCGATTGTAAGGAAATGACAAAAGTAGGTAGAAATCGTCCCGGAACACCATTCGATTCCTGTTCACCAGTGAGCACTCCTCCTGCCGCTAGGTAAAATGCCTGTGCATTGGGATCACCCTGAATAATAAGCGATTCTGCACCGAGCTCAGCAGCTGCACATTTGGCATGTTCCAGCAAGGCGCGCCCGATGCCGTAACCTATCCAGTCGGGCTCGACAAACAGTGCCTCCAATTCGAGCTCACTACGAGACGAGCGTTTCAGTGCGTAGAATCCGGTCACTCCATGTGGCGATTCGGCGATTACAAAAGAAAACGTGGAACTATCAATCTGGTCCCGAGAGTAAGAAAGCTCCTCGCGACACGCTTCGATAAACTCGTCCGGGTAGTCCCAGTAAGCTTTCGAACGCAATGCTAGCTCGCTGAGAAGCTCCGCTTCGTTTGACACAGCGGGTCGGATAGTACAGGCCTCTGATCGGTCCTTATCCACAATTACTCCAAATTAGAATAATCTCATCGCTTGGAAAAGCGTTTCTCTCGGGCGGGCTATGCACGCTTTGTTTCAAGCCGTTTTTGATCTAAAGCCAATCATCGATGCTGCAGTGAGTTAGCTTTCGATGACAGCATAAGCTCGAACAGGAAATGTGCCAAAGTCTTTTACTTTAACGGGCACGGCATTGAACTTGAATGCTGCGTCGGGCAGGCTTTCTAATCGACACATATGCTCAACAATCGGGATATCGGCATCTAACAGAATCGAATGAACGGGACGTTCTCCGTTCGATGTGTCGTCGATGTTTAGAGAATCGATACCGACCAATGCGACACCGGAATTTTTTAACCATTCTGCCGCGTCCGCAGTTAAATATGGATGTTCTTCAAAGTATTGCTCCGTACCCCAATGTTTAGCCCAGGCGGTATGAATCAATACTGCTTTGCCTTTAACGTCGGCGCCGGAAAACAGCTTCGAGCCTATGCGTTTTTGGTCTGCTTCAACCCGAAAAACTAAACCATCCAAATCAGCAATCGATTCCAATGCAAGCTCCGACAAGTCTTTACCATCTGCATAGCGGTGGAAGGGAGAATCGATATAAGTGCCGGTGTTCGCCACCATTTCAATTTTGCCGATATGAAACGTCGTGCCTTCAGCGTATTTTGACTTCGACGCCTCTCGGCTCAGGAAATCACAGACTATTGGTGCGGGTAATCCTTTGTAGGTGATCATGCCATGTTCTACGGTGTGACTAAGATCAACCAGTTTCTTCATCTTTCGACTCTCTATGTACGCCTCTGTCAGTCTGACATCAACGCTAAAACTGCGCCTTCGGGATCTTCAACAACGCAGAATTGACTCGAACCAGTGAAGCCGCACTTGAATCCCAGCCCACTATAGTACAATAGAAACCTTTCGCATTCTCCACGTTCGTTACGGTGAAGTTACAGCATTCGAAGAGTGCGCTAACGCGCGGTGGGTACTACCTATTCGCTAGCGTGATGAAGACCTTAGCCCAGCTGCTTTCTTATGCCATAGCCAGGCCGTTCGGATGATGTCGTCGAGTTTTGGCAGCGCCGGTTGCCAGCCTAGATGCTTTCGGGCACGACCTGGTTCTGCGACAAGGTACGGCGGATCACCCGCTCGACGCGCTCCTTCCACAATTCCTATTTTTTTTCCTGAAATAGCACTTGCCGCTTCGATGACCTGACGAACGGAGTAACCGGTACCGACGCCTAGGTTAAATGCGTCGGTCGCTGCGCCCTCTAACAGCGACCTGAGGGCACGAACGTGAGCGTCGGCCAGATCAGTAACGTGAATGTAATCGCGTACGCAGGTGCCATCCGGCGTATCGTAGTCGGTACCGTAGATCGAAATGTGTGGGCTCCGCCCACTGGCGGCGTCCAGAACCAAAGGTATGAGATGAGTCTCCGGATCATGCTGCTCCCCAATCTCACCATCCGGATCGGCTCCCGCCGCATTGAAATAGCGCAGCGATATTGATTTGAAGCCGTAAGCCCTATCGTAGTCGCGCAATATCTGTTCGACCATTAACTTGGATCGCCCATAAGGGTTGATCGGTCGCTGGGGAGAGTCTTCAGGGATGGTCTTTCCCAGCGGAATCCCATAGGTCGCGCAAGTACTGGAAAAAATCAGTCGGCCGACTTCACACTGAAGCATGGCTTCAACCAGCGCAAGCGTGCTGCATACATTGTTCTTGTAGTACTTTTCAGGGCTAGAAACCGACTCGCCAACGTAGGCGAAAGCCGCGAAGTGAATGACGGCAATCGGTTGGTAGTTCCTTATTACTTCGACAACAAAAGCAGTGTCTGCTGTGTCTCCGATTTCAGATGGGCCCCACTTGACGGCCCACTCGTGCCCATAGATCAAATTATCGAGCACTATCGGCAGAAAACCGGCCTGTGCGAGCGCCTTGCAGGTGTGACTGCCCACGTAGCCGGCGCCACCAGTTACCAGTACCGTTTCCAAGGTTTCAGCCTTCCTTGTTAAAGTTAGCGCCTGCGCTTCCCGTAGGCTGATCTTGGCAGTATAATTCGTCACTATAAGAACAGCAACACGCCCTTCACAAGGGCTGAGGTATGCATGGAACCGCGACTCGGTCAGAAACGAATACTAGTGACCGGAGGCTCAGGATTTCTTGGCTCACACTTGTGCGAGAAGCTAATTGAGCGCGGCCACGACGTCCTTTGTGTAGATAACTTTTTCACGGGCAATAAGGATAACGTCCGCGCATTGCTGGACCATCCCCGCTTTGAGCTGCTGCGCCACGATATTACTTTTCCTCTGTATGTAGAGGTTGACGAAATTTACAATCTTGCTTGCCCAGCGTCGCCAATCCACTATCAGTTTGATCCGGTGCAGACGACAAAAACGAATGTGCACGGGGCTATCAATATGCTGGGTCTTGCGAAGAGAGTAAAGGCCCGAATTTTTCAGTCATCCACGAGCGAGGTGTATGGCGATCCACAGGTTCATCCGCAGACCGAAGATTATTGGGGCCACGTTAATCCCACAGGGTTTCGCTCCTGCTACGACGAAGGCAAGCGTTGTGCCGAAACGTTGTTTTTCGATTACCGCCGTCAGCACAATCTCAGTATTAAAGTTGCGAGGATATTCAACACCTACGGTCCGCGCATGCATCATAACGATGGCCGCGTGGTTTCGAATTTCGTCGTCCAGGCGCTGAAAGAAAAGCCAATAACAATTTTCGGCGATGGTCAGCAAACCCGATCATTTTGTTACGTAGACGATCTTGTCGAAGGATTCCTGCGCTTCATGGCAACTGACGAAGCAGAGACGGGCCCACTGAATCTCGGCAACCCGGAGGAGTTCACGATCAAAGAACTCGCCGAACAGGTTATCGAAATGACTGGATCGTCCTCAGCGCTGTCATTTAAAGCGTTGCCTCCCAACGACCCGAAACGGCGCCAGCCCGATATTTCTCGGGCGAAGAAGTTACTGGACTGGGAACCGACCGTGGCTTTGAAAGCAGGGCTCACACCGACTATAGAATATTTCGACCGTTTGCTGAGCCTCGGACGTATCCCTGATTGATCGCGTCGGTCTGCCTCAGCAGTTGCCACAAGTCCTGGAAGTCGATGCCCCACAATGGATAAACTAACGCCAACACTGCTGGTAGATAAGACAAACGCTGAATCATTAGAAAACGCGCAAAGACCAACGAAAGCGCGGCGCCGTTGCCTCCTCCAGTGCATTCAAAGTGAATTGCATTAACTCGAGTATGCTGATGATAGTAGATCCAAATTATTCGGATGACATAATCGGCGCACTGCCGCCGCGATAGATTTTATAATGCTGTTTCCTAACACTCACGCATGTCCTACGAAATAATGGAAATCGACATTGCCCACCCGCCGGAAACCCTGCAGTTATCCGAGGAGGCAATGGGTATTGCAATCCTGTTGCGACAATGTGGAAATCCAGTGGGTTTCTGGATGGAGACGCTCGCATCAAATCCGGCGCTCGGTGCCGAGATTCTCGCGCGAAAGCTTCGTAACAGGATTGCTCAGGGTAACTTCGGTATCAATGCCAGACCGAAAGATCACGGTGAATCCAAACATTACCAAGCACCTTCACTGAGTATCGCGATTTGCACCAGGGATCGCCCACAGCTCGCGATAGCCTGTGTTAGATCCGTGTCAAATCAATTTAGTTCAGCTGCGGTCGGCGGGTCTTTCAGGGAAATAATCGTGGTAGACAACGCACCGTCTGATGACCGCACGCGATGCGCTTTGGAAGCCTTCCCCGATGTGCACTACGTGCACGAACCGAAAGCTGGTTTGAATTTTGCCCGCAACCGGGCGATTGCAGTTGCGCGTGGTGATCTGATCGCATATGTGGATGATGATGTTGTGATCGATAGTGGTTGGCTGCGTGGACTCTTAAACGCCGTGTCGGACAACCCGGATGCCGGGGCGTTCACTGGCCAGATACTCCCTTTGGAGCTTGTAACCGAGGCACAAATATTATTTGAACTGCGTGGTGGATTTCGACGTGGTTTCGCGCGCGTGCGGTACGATAGCAACTGGCGTGGTGGTGTCTTATACCCGTGCCGAGCCGGTATGTTTGGCAACGGCGCAAATATGGCCTTTCGGCGCGACGTGTTGGAACGACTGGGTGGATTTGACGAAGCTTTGGACACGGGTCCGGAGCTGCCCGGAGGCGGGGACATGGATATATTCTATCGAGTCGTTCGCGCCGGATATCCTTTGGTCTATGACCCGCAATACCTCGTGTTTCACCGACACAGACGCGACATGACAGGGCTTCGCACTCAGTACCAGGACAGTTGGGGCAAGGCTGCCATGGCTTATGCAGAAAAATGTCTGCGCACCGATTCAGGTAATCGCCCTAAAATTATTCTCTTTATCTTCTGGTGGTTTTTGCACGAGTTATGGCAAATCCAAAAGAGCATACGCGGGCGGCATGCCATCCCGGCCACGATACTATTGTCCGAACTCAAGGGCGGCATTGCGGGTATTTTTGGCGAATACGGCCGATCTCGCGAGCGTGTGCAACGCATCCGGCAAAAGCATGCGTAGAGGATCCCAATGTTCAGGCCACTAAAGGTTCTAGACGTCGAGATCAGCCTGCCGATAC
>JBPCXM010000114.1:0-5522 GCA_051008535.1 Pseudomonadales bacterium
AAGTCATGGGCATGGTGTTTGAAAAATCCTCGACCCGCACCCGCGTTTCCTTCGAGACCGGCATGGCACAGCTCGGCGGCCATGCTATTTTTCTATCGCCGCGCGATACCCAGCTCGGCCGCGGCGAACCTACCGAAGACAGCGCGAGGGTATTGTCGTCTATGGTGGATATTCTGATGTTACGCACCTTCGCGCATACGACGTTGGAAACCTTTGCCGAACATTCCAACGTGCCAGTCATCAATGCGCTGACCGACGCCTACCATCCGTGCCAACTGCTGGCAGATGTGCAAACCTTTGTGGAACATCGCGGTTCAATCGAGGGCAAGACGGTAACCTGGGTGGGTGACGGTAACAACATGTGCCATAGCTATATCAACGCCGCTCGGCAATTCAATTTTGAACTGAAAATCGCTTGCCCAAAAGGCTTCGAGCCCGACGCAGCCCTGCTAACGCTTAACAAAGATCGCGTTTATCTGTGCCACGATCCGGTCGATGCCGCCAAAGGTTCGCATTTGTTAGCCACTGACGTGTGGGCGTCCATGGGACAAGAAGATGAACAAGAGCTACGGCAGGCGCAGTTTGCCGGTTATCAGGTCAACCACGCGCTGCTCGAACACGCCAACGATGACGCACTGGTGATGCATTGCCTACCGGCGCATAGAGGTCAGGAAATTAGCGCCGAATTGATGGCCGCTGACAACAGCGTGATTTGGAATGAAGCCGAAAACCGTCTGCACGCGCAGAAAGCACTGATTGAATTTTTGCTCAGCTAGGCATCGTAGGAAGTCTTGTTTAAGCGCGATAGCGATTAGATCACGTCGCTGCGCGCCCGCTTCACCGCTGCAACCCAGCCGGCATAGTTAGCCTCACGTTGCTCCGCAGCCATGGTCGGCATGAATTCCCGGTCCGCACGCCAATGCTGACCTATGTCTTGCAGCGACTTGAATACGCCCACTTGCAAGCCAGCCAAATACGCCGCTCCCAAGGCTGTGGTTTCAGTGCTGGATGAGCGTGTGACCGAAGCGCCGAGGGTATCGGCCAGGAACTGCAACAACCAGTTATTAACCGTCATGCCACCATCGACGCGCAACGCGGCGGGAACCTGACCATCCCCAGCCATGGCATCTATTAAATCACGGGTCTGATAGGCCACCGACTGCAACGCGGCGCTGACTATATGTTGCCTGTTGCTGTCGCGTGTCAGGCCGGTTAGGATCCCGCGCGCCGCCGCGTCCCAGTAGGGTGCACCCAGACCGGTAAATGCGGGAACGAGATAGACTCCTCCCGTATCCGGCGTTTGCTCGGCAATGGCCTCGACTTCGCCGGCGTGCTTGATCAGACCCAGTTGATCGCGCAGCCACTGAATCGCGGTGCCGGCGTTAAAGATGCTGCCCTCCAGTGCATAGGTTACCTCGCCATCGAGACGATAAGCGACGGTGGTTAACAAGCGATTGGTTGAGCGCAGCGCTTGCGTGCCAGTATTCAGCATTAAGAAACAACCGGTGCCGTAAGTGCTTTTGGCGCTACCCACATCGAAACAGGCTTGGCCGATCAGTGCAGCCTGCTGATCGCCGGCGACACCGCAAATTTTGACTGGCGCGCCCAAAACGGCGGGATCTGTTTCGCCAAACAGTGCGCTGCTGTTTTCGACCGTAGGTAAAATCGCAGCGGGTATCCCAAATAAATCGAGTAACTCAGCATCCCACTCTTGCAGGTGGATGTTAAATAGCGCGGTGCGCGCAGCGTTTGTCGCATCGGTGGCATGTACCTGCCCGCCGGTAAGGCGCCAGATCAAGAATGTGTCGATCGTACCGCAGGCCAGTTCACCGCGCTCGGCGCGCTCTCTAACACCCGGTACCTCATCGAGCAGCCAGCGCAACTTACTGGCTGAAAAATACGGGTCAAGCAGTAGACCGGTTTTTTCCTGCAGGTTGGCCTCGTGACCTTGTTTTTTGAGTCGCTCGCAAAACTGGTGGGTACGCCGGTCTTGCCATACGATGGCGGGGTACACCGCCTCACCAGTAGCGCGGTCCCACAGCACAATCGTTTCACGCTGATTAGTGATGCCAATGGCCAATACATCGGTCGCCCGCGCAGCATGGTCTTTCAATGCCTGCTCGCACGCCCATGCAGTGGTTTGCCAAATTTCCTCAGGGTCGTGCTCGACCCAACCATCAGCTGGAAAATACTGTTTGAACTCTCGTTGCGCGCTGCTTAGCGGCGTGCCATCCTGAGCAAATAATATAGCCCGCGAACTGGTAGTGCCCTGATCAATCGCTAACAAAAAATCGGCCATGTTTAGTGTCCTGTGTCGAGGTGGAAATGGATGCTAGCGCACAGCCTATGAGAACTGTGTCACACAGTTTATACGTTACCGAACACCAAGAAATTGTAAACTTTAATAAACCAAAAATCGGCAACAAACACAACTTTGCGTGTTGCAAGGTAAGTGCCCGCACACTTTGTAGTTACACACAGATTATTCACAGGAAAATCCCAAGGAAAGATATTGCAATCAAACTAAAAGCGCTCTATCTTGTGCCTCTGTTACACTCACACCCCAACATGTTGGGGTAAGCTAAAAACTCTCGACGATAGATAAATCGACAGACAAACCAACTATAACAATCGAATTCAGCTTCAGACAGCAGCACACTGTTGCAATCGCATGGCCGCCAGGCCGGGCACGCAGCGGAACATAAAATCAACGCAAAAACAATACACTTCGGTGGAGATTAGATGCAAACTCATATTGACAGCCCGACTGAAACAGCACCGCAGGCCGCCCCCGCCGAAACACCCGCTAACGACGATTTAGCGGTGATGGCGCCCGGTCAAATACGCGTGATCAAGCGTAATGGCAAAGTGGTGCCGTATGACGACAGCAAAATAACGGTCGCCATTACCAAGGCATTCCTGGCAGTAGAAGGTGGCACTGCAGCTGCCTCATCACGCATCCACAAAACAGTCGAACAATTGTCGGCCCAGGTCAGTGCCATCTTTATGCGGCGCATGCCATCGGGTGGCACTATTCATATCGAAGATATTCAAGATCAGGTTGAGCTGGCATTGATGCGCAGCGGCGAACACAAAGTCGCGCGTGACTATGTGCTTTACCGGGAACAGCGGGCCAAAGCGCGCGCCGAGCGCGATCCTTCAACCGATGAGCAGGAACAGGATCAACAGCTAGCGGCGATTAACGTTACGCTGGACGACGGCAGTCACGTTGCGCTTGATCTGCAACGTTTACAAACCGTGGTCATGGAAGCATGCGGCGGCCTGACCGATGTCGACGCCGAACGTATTCTCGACGAATCGATGCGCAACTTGTACGACGGCGTGCCCATCAAAGAAGTCAATACCTCGGTGGTGATGACCGCGCGCACCCTGGTTGAAGAAGAACCCAATTACAGCTATGTCACGGCCCGCCTGCTACTCGACCGGCTGCGCGCCGAAGCATTGGGTTTTCTGGGAGTGGCCGACAGTGCCACTCACGCCGATATGCAGGAATTGTACGGTCATGCGCTGCGTGCTTACATCGACAAAGGCATAGCGCTGGAATTGTTGAGCCCCGTACTACGCGGCTTTGACCTGCAACAGCTGGGCGCTGCGCTGGACGCAGACCGCGATTTGCAATTTACCTACCTTGGCCTGCAAACCTTATACGACCGCTACTTTATCCACAGCAATGAAACGCGCTTTGAACTGCCGCAGATATTCTTTATGCGGGTCGCAATGGGGCTGGCGGCGGAAGAAGACGATAAAAACGCCCGCGCGATAGAGTTTTACAATCTGATTTCCTCATTCGACTACATGTGTTCGACGCCGACCTTGTTTAATTCCGGCACCTTGCGGCCGCAGTTGTCATCGTGCTATCTCACCACGGTGCCGGATGATCTGCATGGCATTTATGGCGCCATTCACGATAACGCCATGTTATCCAAGTGGGCCGGCGGCCTCGGCAATGACTGGACTCAAGTGCGTGCGCTGGGCTCCTATATCAAAGGTACCAACGGCAAATCGCAAGGCATTGTGCCCTTCCTGAAAGTGGTCAACGATACAGCCGTCGCGGTTAACCAGGGCGGCAAACGCAAGGGTGCGGTATGTTCCTACCTGGAAACCTGGCATATGGATGTCGAAGAATTTGTCGAGTTACGCAAAAACACTGGCGATGACCGTCGCCGCACGCATGATATGAACACTGCCAACTGGGTGCCCGACCTGTTTATGAAGCGCGTGTTTGAAAACCAGCCGTGGACTCTGTTCTCGCCCAACGATGTACCCGATTTGCACGACTTGTACGGCGCCGCCTTTGAAGCGCGCTACGAGGAGTACGAACGGCAAACCGAAAGTGGCGAATTGAAATTGTTCAAGCGCGTTAAAGCTGTGGATTTATGGCGCAAAATGCTTGGCATGTTGTTCGAGACCGGTCACCCCTGGGTCACCTTTAAAGACCCGTGCAACCTGCGCTCGCCGCAGCAACATGTGGGTGTCGTGCATTCTTCCAACCTGTGTACTGAAATCACCCTTAATACCAACAGCGAGGAAATCGCGGTTTGCAACCTGGGTTCGGTCAACCTGGCTAACCATGTGGGACCAGACGGACTCGATAGCGCCAAGCTGGAACTCACCGTCGATACCGCAGTGCGTATGCTCGATAACGTCATCGATATCAACTATTACTCGGTGCCGCAGGCGCGCACATCAAATCTGCGCCATCGCCCGGTTGGCATGGGTGTGATGGGCTTTCAGGATGCGCTGTACAAGCAACATATGTCCTATGGTTCCGATGCTGCCGTTGAATTTGCCGACCGCTCAATGGAAACAATCAGTTATCACGCGATCAAGGCATCATCCAAACTGGCCGCGGAGCGCGGCAGCTACGGCAGCTTCGAAGGTTCGCTGTGGAGCCGTGGAGTATTGCCTATCGATTCCATCAAAATCCTGCGCCAAAATCGCGGCGCACAGTTTATGGAAGTCGACGAGAGTGAAACGCTCGATTGGTCCAGCTTGCGCGAAACGGTCAAAACACAAGGCATGCGCAATTCAAATGTGATGGCGATTGCGCCGACGGCGACCATCGCCAACATTACCGGGGTGAGTCAGTCGATTGAACCCACCTATCAAAACCTGTTTGTGAAGTCGAATTTGTCGGGCGAGTTTACGGTGGTCAATCCGTATCTCGTGCACGACTTAAAAGAGCGCAAGCTGTGGGACAGCGTGATGGTCAACGACTTGAAATATTTCGAAGGCAGCGTGCAGCAAATTGACCGTATACCGGCCGACTTAAAAGCCATTTATGCGACTGCATTTGAAGTTGAGCCACGCTGGATTGTCGATGCCGCCAGCCGCCGGCAGAAGTGGATAGATCAGGCGCAATCGTTAAACCTTTACATCAACAACGCCGACGGCAAGAAGCTCGATGTGACCTACCGCATGGCCTGGTATCGGGGCCTGAAGACGACCTATTACCTGCGCTCATTGGCGGCTACGGGTACAGAGAAATCAACCATCGACAC
>JBPCXM010000115.1:0-4222 GCA_051008535.1 Pseudomonadales bacterium
ACACAAGCACACGCGTGGACTAATTGACGCCTTACCACCGCTGCAAACCATGGAGCAGCTGTTGTTTGAGCTGATCTGGATCGGTTTCATTCTGCTCAGCCTGTCGATTTTATCTGGCGCCGTCTTCCTGCAAGATATTTTTGCCCAGCATTTGGTGCACAAAACGACGTTTTCGATCTGCGCCTGGATCATCTTCGCCATGCTGTTGTGGGGCCGCATCTATTTTGGCTGGCGTGGCAAGACCGCGGTGCGCTGGACTTTGATCGGCTTTGCGTTGCTGATGTTGGGTTACTTTGGCAGCAAGGTCGTGCTAGAACTGATATTGCAGCGGGCTTAGCACCGCCGCCCTCCTTGCTATGCGCCACAATTTTCTGCAAGATAACTTTCCCTAATACTTTCTCCAATAATATCCGAGGCCAGTCCCTCTTTGAATGACGCCCCGCTAAGCCTGCTATATGGCTTGTTGATACTTCTGCTTGCGTTGTCAGCCTTTTTCTCAAGCTCGGAAACCGGCATGATGGCGCTCAACCGCTACCGGTTGAAACACCTCAAACAAACCAATCATGCCGGCGCACGCCGCGCCAGTCGTTTGCTCAAGCACCCCGACCGACTGATCAGCCTGATTCTCATCGGCAACAATCTGGTTAACTTTACCGCGTCAGCGATTGTCACTGTCATCGGTTTTCGCCTGCTGGGTGATGCCGGCATTGCGATTGCGACGCTGATTTTTACACTAACGGTGCTGATTTTCGCCGAAATAACACCGAAAACATATGCCGCGCTGCACCCTGAGAAAGTCGCGTTCCCGGCAAGCAGAGCGCTCAGGCCGCTGATGAAACTGTTCCACCCGGTAATCTGGCTGGTCAACATCTTCACGAATAAAATACTAAAGGGTTTCGGCCTAGATCTCGACAAAAACAAGGATGAACAACTAAGCACCGACGAGCTGCGCACTATTGTGGGCGAAGCCGGGCCGCATATCCCCGCCCGACATCAATCTATGCTGCTCAATATTCTGGACCTGGAGCAAGTCAGGGTGGACGACATCATGATTCCGCGCAATGACATGTTTTGTCTGGACATGAGCGAAGATGACGAGGTGCTCATCGAGAAAATTCGCAGCTGCAACTTCACCCGCGTGCCTGTCATTGATGGCGATCTTGAGAAAATCGTTGGCATGATTCACATGCGGCTGACTAGCCGCTTTCTAGTGGATGGCAAACTGAAGCGTAATGAAATGTTGGCCCACATGAATGAGCCGTATTTTGTTCCAGAGGGCACGCCCCTGCATACGCAAATGTTTAATTTTCAGAAAAACAAACGGCGGATTGGCCTAGTGGTGGACGAGTACGGTGACATAATGGGCCTGGTCACACTGGAAGACATACTGGAAGAAATTGTCGGTGAGTTTACCTCTAACATGGCCGAGCCGGCCGAAGATATTTTCCCCCAGCATGACGGCTCTTATATAATCAACGCCACTATAACCGTTCGCGACATAAATAAAGCGTTAGATTGGGGCTTGCCGGTAGACGGCCCGAAAACGCTGAGCGGCCTGGTCATCGAACAGCTGGAAGCATTTCCGGAAGCGAATGTCGGCATTAAGATTGACGCTTATGGGATAGAGGTGCTAAAAACCCAGGGGAAAATTATTCAGCAGGTGCGTGCTATTGCGATGGCGACAGCGGAAGACGACTAGCCCGCCAACGCTCGTTTGCTAAACGCAAAATTTCACGCTTCTCCGAGCCAGAAGCAAGCGACCAAGCGTAAATTTCCCGCAGCGTGCGATAACAACCCATGCAAACGTCGTTATTATCCAATGTGCAGTTCCTTACACACGGTGATGCGACTGCGTTGCTTTTACTGGTCATCGAGCGTTTTGTCCTCGCATAAATGTTGCAAGAACAACTGAGCGTTTTGTACGTAGTGATCGGCATTGTGCGTTAGTGCGACTTGCTGCTCCGCACTGAGTTCGCGCTTGATCCGGGCCGGGGAGCCCATAAGCAGCGAGCCGTCGGGCACGACCATGTTTTCCGGTACCAGTGAATTCGCTCCAATCAAGCAATTTTTGCCGATGTTAGCGCCATTTAACACCACGGCATTGATGCCGACTAAGCTGTAGTCTCCAATATTGCAGCCGTGCAGCATCGCCTTGTGGCCTACCGTCACGCCTTTGCCAATGTGTAACGGTGCGCCTGGATCGACATGCAGCACGGCACCGTCTTGTATATTACTGCCCGTATCGATGTAAATCGAGTCGTGGTCGGCACGCATCACCACGTTGTACCAAATACTCACATCGGCTTCTAGGGTGACACTGCCGATCACAGTAGCATTATGGGCGATGAAATGCGGGCCGCCGTGCAGTCGAACGCGGCGATCTTGTAGACTGAAAATCATTATTACTCCGAATCGTTGCAGATTAAACTTCGTGCGGTAACTTCAGGTCTGCCGCAAATGCCAGATTCAAAAAGTCAAATAGCATCATCGCGGTAATACCCCAGATGCGAAACTCCTGATAGATAAAGCTAGGCACCTGGTACGTGCGCTTCGCATCATCGAACACGTCGATCGTCAAATTGCTAGCATCGGTCAACCAGGCCACCGGCACGCAAAACACGGCATCGAGTTCTTGCGGATTTGCCGTCAAAGAAGGTTGTTCAGGCACCAGGCCAAAAAAGGGCGTGACCGTCACGCCATGGCGAGTGACAACTTGCGGCAAGGGACAAACAACATCCACCGCCGTGGTTGGCAAACCGATTTCCTCTTCGGTTTCGCGTAGCGCCGTATTGAGTAGCGACTGGTCACCAGGCTCGCGTCTGCCGCCCGGAAACGCAACCTCGCCGGCGTGCGAATTCATATGGCCGGCACGCTGGGTCAAAATGATTTTACCATCGACACCAGCTGTTAGACCGATCAATACCGCCGAGTCAGAAGTCTCGGGATCTACGCTATGTTGAATGCCGGCTTGTAATCGGCGTTTTATGGCTTCGTCAAACATAGTAATTCTAGTGTAGTGTCCAGCATAAATGGCTGAAATAGCTATTGGCATATGTGATAGTCATCACTGATGTTACCCAGAAATGCTCTACCATAACCGGACATCACATGCGTGCTGAATAAGGTACAACATGAGGAATCTAACGCTTTGTAGGTCAACCATAAAGTGATTGGCTACGAATTACCAGACGAGCGGCTTTTTTGTGAACTGGGTCACATGTAGTATAAAAATCAACCATATGTGATCATTCAGTTATATGTGAGCTGTAGGCGCTGCGAGGCGATGCGTTTACACTGGCACAGTAGTAAGGAGTAATCCGGTGCAAAGAAACTTACCCGACGTTGACACGCTACGAAAGATGGCTATTGATAATCCTGCCGAGCTGGAATTGCTGCGCCGCAACCTAGCGCAACAGATAATCGACCAAGCTGCACCCCAAAACCGCGCCCGCCTGCAAGGCTTGCAATTTGAAATTGACGCTCATTGCCAGACTGCACCCAATCCGGTAGCAGCGTGCATTAAAATTTCCGCCATGATGCAAAAATCGTTCGAACGCCTGCATTCCACGCTAAATGTCGCGCTGGACACAGGTGCACTGGATTTGGAACCCATTAACGACACACAGCACCTAGCGCGATCGAGCCGCATTGCCGACCCTAAAGCCGCTTGCAATACGACAGCATCACGACGACCGTCGAGCGCCAAAATACTACCGTTTACGCCGCGCTAAGAAGAAAATCCTGGCACTTAGAGCGCCGCCAAACGCCAGACATCAAAAGCCACTTCTTCATACGGGTGCGTCTGTTTCAAGGCGGCAAGCGCTGAGTCGATAAACTCGTCAGCGCAGACCATTTCGACTTTGTATTCCGCCACTTTTTCTATACTGCCCTGCTCGCCAATGTGCGGCTGGCTTCCTTCCAGGGGGCGAAACTGGCCTTCGCCTAACACCTGCCAACAGCAATTTTCGTAGTCACCGACACGTCCTGCACCCGTTGCAAACACCGCGCTCTTAACCAATTCCAAATTTTCCCCGGGCACGTAAAAGCACAGTTTATACATTCTTTGTGTCTTCCTCCGGCATCTCTTTGTGAACGAACTCATTCAACTGTCCGCATTCTATCGCCGCGCGCAAATCCTGCATAAACTGCTGGTAATAATGTAAATTATGAATCGTATTCAATTGTGCACCGAGCATTTCCTTACACTTGTCGAGGTGGTGCA
>JBPCXM010000116.1:0-19633 GCA_051008535.1 Pseudomonadales bacterium
ATGTTGAACGGGGTGCCGTCGGGAAACACGCCGCTGGCTTCAACGAAGCCAATTTTGCCCAAGCCGAGTAATTTTTGATCGAGTTGGAGTTTGGTAAAGCCCCAGGTGCAAGGTCGGACGCTTTCACAGCGCTGCTGTATGTAGTTTTCGATATAGCGGCCGGCCTGCTGAAAGTGCTGCGGCCGCAGAAACATCCCTTCGGACCAGATAACTTTATTATTCTGCGACATGCCTGTATCTCCTTGAACAGACGCTGCTATGCAAGCGTGTTTCCTACATCGCCGCAATCAGGGCCCGAATGCTAAGCCCTGACTATATAACATATAGCCGATTTATTAAAATTTCAGCAACTTCAATCTGGTGTTGCTGTTTTCTAACGCTTCGGTGGTAATTCTGGCGGCATACCCACCAAGTGGTCTTCATATGCGCTTGCAAATTTATCGCCAAACAAAAGCTGGAAGCTCTTGTCGAAATCGCGTACTAGGTTTGCATGATACTCGCAGTAATCACTCCATGCCTGGGATTTTTTAAACACAGAAACGGCTGAACCCCGCCCCTTTTTCTGTCTCGCGCGAATCTCTTCGGGCGAAAACGCAGTTAGCAGATGGCGATAAGCCGCTTGCATGCCAACCATCATCGCCAACTGATGCTCAGCCATGTCTTTAATGCCACCGCGAATAGCGTCTTCGGGCCCAAGGTAGCCCTGCTGCGGCGGGCCAAATAGTTTCGCCAAGGCATCGTCGATATCTGCGGAAAACTTAAGCGGGTTGTTTTCAACTGGCTCAATGACTGTTTGTGACATACGGAATTCGGATTTTATTTGTGCGCGCGCGTTCAGCCCTTCCATCAGGCCTTGCAGCATTTCCCGCATCAGCGAGCCGACAAGTTCCATCAGTTGCTGCTCATCGAAGTCTGCCGAAACGCTCTCACTCAAGCCCGCGCCACGCAAAAAAGCCGCTAGCGCCTGGTTGGTGGAACCGGCAGGGTAACTTTGGCCACGGGCCGCAGGTTTAGCAACAGCAGAGGATAATAAAGGTGGTGCTGTTTTAGCTTTAGGCGCATTTGCTTTTACCGGCTTTGCTTGCCGCGCCGCTGGTTGCTTGGGCTTTGATTTAGGTTCTGCCGGGCGGACTATCGAAATACCGGTTTTGTCCCAATCTTCAGGAATTTCGCCCATAACGGCCGATTCACCGGCAGCGGCAGCGCTTGGCGAATCATCCTCCGATGGGAAATAAGGCGTTTCATCGCTCTGTGCTTTGGGAGGAGTGAAGGCATCGTTCATTGCCGAAGAATGGTCCTCCGGCGTGCTAAAAACATCGTCTGAGCGCGCCGGGTCGTCGGGAATGATCGAGGCTGATAGATGATCTGCCTCCTGCGCACCACCGCCAAGCAACTGCAAGGGGTCCACCATTTCACCCGGTGAGGTGACTTCACGAGATTCACCGGAACCCCCAAATGGGTCAATATCACGCTGCTCGAACAGCTCAAACGCAAACGGGTCGGAGTCAGGAGCAGGCGTAGCCGCCTCTGTATCGATTCGTACGATAAATTCATATTCTCCGCAGCGGAACACATCGCCCTCATTCAGCTTGACTGAATTGCCTTTGCCCAACGGTTTTTTGCTTTGATTGATAAACACGCCATTGGTGCTAGTGTCCTTAATATGAAACCCGCCAGATTGGTACAGAATTTGTGCGTGCGTGGAACTCAAAAACCGTTCCGGGTCGGGCAGCACCCATGTATTGTCCACCACGCGGCCGAGAGTGCCTCCCGCAGTAGAGAACTCTTTTCTGGAGGTTTCTTTTAAGGCATTTGCCTGGAAGCTCGTTACTTCAAGCGTCAATTTCATGCAAGGATCCGAATAGGCGCATAGATAGCTGTTCTCGCAGTTTTACGAGATGAGCATGTAACCTACTGTATTTGTGCGATTTTTAAACCTCTTCCGACCGTAATATACATCATTCGATCAGGCAGGGCGATAGAAGCGAGGTCCTAACCGTTAATACATTATATGTAACGCCGCTATAGGCTCGCCTGGTTCGCTGCGAATGGTGGAAATTTATCTGCAACCCGGTAGTATCTCCGCTAGCGATAGTCGAAAAATGAAATTTTCCAGGGAGAGATGCTGATGCGCATGCCACAAGCTTTGCTAGTCACTGTTTTCGTATTTGTGGCGTTGGCCGGAATACAAGCTTGCTCATCGAACAAAGACAAAGAGTCGGTCAGCATAGGCAGCATAATTATTGCAGACAAGCCGCCGCGATTAGACATTACTATTCAAACCAGCAACAACCTAAATCCCGATCGGGTTGGCCGCCCTTCGCCTATCGTTGTTCGCCTCTACGAACTCAAGGTCGACACGGCATTTAACAACGCAAATTTTTTCGCACTCTACGATAGCGACAAAGACATTCTGGGTGACGACTTAGTGAAAGTTGAAGAAATGGAAGTCGCGCCCGGTAAAACCATTACGCTGGCCCGTAAGAAGTTTGACATGGAGAGTAAAATGCTTGGCGTGTTGGCTGCGTATCGGAATTTAGACAATGCGAAGTGGCGTGCGACGGTAAAAACGCCGATTAACAGGAAGTCGAAAATCACGATACGGCTTGAGGAGCTTGCTGTTGTTGTTGAGAAAAATTAGTTTGGGGTGTTACGCTGCCTGTGATACTCGAAGAGACTTGCTCGCCATGATTTGCGTCGTGCGGCCCGCAAAAATAGCGTGCAGGACCAAAATCTAAGGGACTGTAATGAAAACTGTGTAACTTTCTATCATTATCACTTGTGATGAGTAAGGATAGGCAGACGATGAAGCGGTGAACCGACTTCAAAGGCACTCCATCACATACAGAATTGCAGTGGTCCCTCAGCGGGGGCGCAAAGTCTTAACCTTACAAACGATCCCATATTGGGAAGATGATGCGCCTCATCTGAGGTTTACTTGTCAGAACGAGTAGTTAGCGGTGGTACGGAAAACGCCGCTTGAATTGCCTATCCGCACTCTTTGCCTGCATACACAGCTTGCCGTAGCCCGTCATGACGGCACGTGTACGAACGTCGACGTCCTAAACTGGCCGCTGCGCGCGAACGGGGGCAGCCGACCGAGCAGCTGCGGTTTAGTGAGCCGTGTTGCCGCCTCACCTTGTGCCCGATAGTCACCACAGCTGTAGAACCTGACTTCACCGTGCTTGGCGATATCTCTGAGATCGGGGCGTATGGCGGCTCGGTCGGGAATATTTCTTTCTTGGAGGACGAAATTGCGCAGATTCTGTGGACTCGGTCGATAGTGACCGCTCTTGGCCGTCAGTACGCATACTTTGCCATCGTCGACGACGATCTCTCCGGCTGCGAGGACGGCTCCTCCGCCGAGAAAGCTAGAGTGATGGTGCTTGCCGACCTCGTGACTTCCGGCAAAGAACTTGTTCTCGGGACTGACCACGAAGATCGCCCAGCCGACGTCTGAGAAATGCGTCGTGTTGGTACGTGAATCGAACGTCACGTCAAGCGCGTCGGTCAGTGTCGTCCCCACGAAATGCAGCAGATAGTCGAGGTTGTCGTAGACCGGAGACTCTGGGTAATACTTGACCAGCACGTCGATGTCTGCAGGGGCCAAGATGGTTCCGATATGTGCCCAGAACGACTGTTTGGCGGCGACCGCTGCGGCATCCGTCAACCAGGCTTGCCAGTTCGGAGCGAGCACATAGCCTGGTCGATGTTGAGGATCGAGATACTCGAGCCAGTAGCTGGCATGCGCGGCGTCTATCTTCTTGAAGTCCTTCGGTCCGGACAGCATCCTGACACCGAGGGCGTCGGCCTCTTTCCCCGCCTCCTCGGCGACGGCGAGACAGGCAGCCCAGCGCCGCTTGTTCTTGAACTTGGGCTGCGGAGGCTTGCTGGTCAGGTACCAGCCGGCACACTTCATAACGCGCACCAAGGCATCGGACTTGGGTTTCTTCTGCGACGCACCCATCCCGTTGTACACAGCAATCTCTGCGAGAAGACCTGTGATCAACGCGTTCTTGCTGGATTCCGCACCGGCCAGACTCAGTGGACCGACATTGATCGACATAACCCTCCCCTCCTCGATAGCGCCCTGTGTGTCACCGCCGCGCGACCGGATCACTCTCGATCCGGATCGCGTTGCATCACAACTAGCTCATCGCGTAAGCAAACGCTTCATCCGCCACCGACACAGCGATACTCGACATCCGCTCCCCATCGCTGAACTGTCGCTCCAGCAACTCGCGACTGTTCGCCGGCAGCAGGGTGTTCGTGAGGATCGTGTCGATCATCCGGCCACCACTGTCGAGCTCGTTGCACCGCTTGGTAATCAGGTTAACGACGTGGTCGTTCCACCCGAAGTCGATGCCATGCTGATCGGCCTGAGTATAGGCAGCATTCACGCCCCTTTCTTCCACAATCTACTATAGACAACTGGCCGCTGGCAATAGTTGATCGTAATCATTAGGGTCAGGTTGAATTGTGAATTCTTTGGGCGCAAGTTTAAGGATCAAATCTTGGTTCTTGAATATTCAAAATTATTTATTACCTTACTCACCATCGAGTAGTGCAGCCCAAAATAATCAGCGACGACTTTCATCGTGTACCCGCCACTGCTATAGGCCCGCCCTATCGCCTCGTTGCGCGTCTTTGAAACTTGCTCATATTCCGCCAGTGAATTCGCGACCGGGCGTTTTTGTACCGCGGGTATTTCGTCCAACTGAGTGTCATTCGATAGCCTGCTCTGCATGTTTTCAACAAACTGTTCATCACCCAAATATATCTGGTTCTTGAGTTCACCCCAAATTGGAGGCTGGCGCTTACCTTGCGATACAAAGTTTCGGTAACGTTCGATCGCTTTGCTCTTTTGCCGTGCAAAGGCCGAGAGTATCCAATAGGTGTGCAGCCAACTGGGTGGCACCATCATACCCGCTGAAATGCGATAAATACTCCAGGTCCAGGCTTTGGCCGAACGAACCATACCCGCCCCCACCGGCAAATTCGATTCGAAATGGCCTAGCCATGACGGGTAGGGTAAATAAGATTAGCTGAATTCACAATTCAAGACCTGACCCTATTACTCTCAACAATGGAATTGTTCATAGAACGGCTTCCAATATGTTTTGTGTGAGAGCAATCATATTACCTCACCCGGCTAGTTAGGGTGAGGGGAGTCCAACTATCTATAAACAACATGATACTGGCATTCGCTTAAATGTTCAGACGACCGACCAAATCTTCTTACCAACAGACCAAACCTTGTTGCCGTTCTCGTAAAACCGGTGCTTGGCTCGATCTCTGCTTGAAGCGTTTTCCGACAGGGGCCTAAAGTGGTGGATTTTCATGGCCGTCGGTCCCACTGACGCAGATTTAGACTCACTCTTGATCAGGTCGCCGACCCACTTAAACTGCTCGCCACCAGGCCCTGTCCACTTCACGTCCACGGGCGCACGGCTGACGAACGCCGCAGCTGCCTGGCGCACCTTCAATAACTTGACCGCGGCGCTCTGAAAATCAGTGCTGCTAATTTGGGCACCAACCTGGCTAAACATTGACAGAGCGGTGGTGGCACCGCCGCTGGCTGCCGTTCCAACGATGAAATAGGCTCCGAGCAATGGGCAGGACGCGCTCCACGCTCGAAAGTCGAGATCTTCAGGCATCGCGCTCGCCTCCACCCACTCTCGACATTTGCCAACGCTTTGTCGGAAGACTAGCGAGTAGACAAGTTGATAAACGAACCCAACCACGATCTCAACGATGCTCGCCACGATCTGAATGATCGACGTGGCGCCCATACTGAAGACGCCGGTGACGACCACGGCCGTATCCTTCAATAGTCGATATGCAAGATCGGTCACTGACTTAGCGGTCTCCATTTGCAACAGCGTCTCGAAAGAGTCAATCGCGGTGGCGACATCTGAATTCGGAACGACCAGCGATTTGGCAGCGTTCACGCGGCGAAATGACTTTTGCTCCAATCGAAGATCTACAGCGCCCTTTGCAATTGCATCGACCATGTCTTTGGCCGGGCCAAAAAATGGAACAGCCTTCGACATCACCCCTTCCTTAAAAAGATGGTACTTAACGACACCCAGTACGAAAGTAGTGCCCAGCCCTGCGGCCTTTAGAACGTTCTCTACTCGCTCATCCGCGACGAGTTCTTTATTGGCTTTATCGAGAATGACATTAAAGATTTTGCCAGCGGCGGTTGATTCAAACTGGCCAATGCTCGTCTTATTGTTTACCGCTGCATCCCAGGTTCCACCGTAGTCCGTGTGGCCTAAGTCGATCGCAAGAGACCCGAAGTTGCCGATCTGATCAAAAGCAAACTTCGTCCAGTCCACCTCCATGGCTGCGATCATAGTGACGGTGCGAGCGGCCGCGTCCGCTCTCATATCTCGTAGCAGGTCACGGGTCGACTTGTCTAGCTCGACAACGTAGGTCGAACCTTGCTCTGAATCTGGCCAGTACGCCGGCTTTGCGGCTATTTGTCGGAGGTCGGTGATTAGCTCCTGCACGGCCCCCGAGCGATCTCGAGTGCCACCGCAAACCGCCGCGTAGCCGCTCTTTTGGCTGGGCGTGGCCTTGCTGGCCGTCCAGGCCTCGACTGCGGCGCACAACGCCTGAAGCGCCGGGCCTGACTGATTGATCGAATAGGCTGCAAGGTTGGAGTCGACCGCCTTCAGCTCGGGGCTACGTGGCTTCCCGGCGGCAAATGTCTTGGTCTTCCACTGGTTTGCAGTCAGCATAGCGTGATATTTCCCTGATCCTATTCAGCTTCGTTACGGATGCAGCCAGTGTGGCGTTACCCTACCCCCTCGTCAATAATGCGCCATCTTGTTGAGCGGCATGTTCTTTCAGGTACCGCTAACGGGTCAAAGATCAGAAAATCTGACTTAGGTTGCCCAAATACGAACGCCGAGCTGTAGTCTTCCTGCTTGCCCGAGCATAGGCAGCATTAATCACTCAATTTTTGCCCAATTTACTTATGTGGACTCCCCTCTGTCAACAACAAAAAACTATCAACTCAAGAATAGATGCGTGATTATGTTCGAGCTCTAGTTGAGTAGCTAACTCTGGCTCACTGATAGTTACGCGAACTGCATGGTCAAATCTATAAAGGGAGCTAATGGCTCTGTGTAAATTACTGACTCAAGCAGCTGATTTTCATCTGAGTTTAAGCATTTTGTTGATGATCAATAACTCTAGCTGTTAGTGCTTGATCCTGGTACTGGGGGCAATGAGGTCACGTCTTGAATTGTGAATTCATTGGCCACACGCTTTAGGATCAAGTCTCGATTCCTGAATTTTCAGAATCCGTTATCACTTTACTCACCATCGAGTAGTGCAACAAAAAGCAATCAGCAATGACTTTCATCGTGTATCTACCACTGCTAGATGCCCGCCCCATCGCCTCGTTGCGCATCTTTGAAACTTGCTCATATTCCGCCAATGATTTCGCGACCTGGCGTTTTTGTACAATGGGTACTTCTTCCAACTGGGTGTCAATCGACCGCGTGCTCTGCATGTTTTCAACAAACCCGTTCATCACCCAAATGTATCTGGGCCTTGAATGCTCCCCAAATTGAAGGCTGGCGCTCGCCCCATCGCTTCCAGCAAACGGACATCTTCATCAGTAAAGCGTCGCGAGAAGCCATGACTGGTACGCTGCAAGCGCAGCAGCCAGCCGCTGTTGCGGTACCGCTTGACCAGGCGGTTATCTGCTGGCGTGAATAATCGCTGACATGCATGAGGTACCAGATCCGCACGCCTTTGTCGTGTTTGGCTAAGGCCAGGTAGTGAGATTTGGTCAGGATTTGAGCTATAATCGAACCAGAAGAATAACTTACTCGTATAAGGGGGTCACCGATGGTCGGTTTAAAGGAATGGTGGAATGGGTTGGATGCAGCCGATCTGCGCATGGAGGGCGGCGGACCCGAGGGAGCCGGCATAGTCGCCGAACACTCCAAGGGTATTCGCAAGGTGGCGCAGGAATACAACACGTTCATCCTGATTCGGCCGACGAATCCCGACTCTACTCGTTTGATCAAACAAGGGTACGCGACGAAGAGCATGGACATCCATGACAAGTCGTCGGATTGGGGGCCGATGGCAGGGTTCGTTCCGGCCGATGTCGCGTTCAACAAGAAGCGCCCGCAGGCGCCCTCACAAGCAAAGGGAACACACGGGGCCGCGCAGGTCGTGCCGCTGCAGTTAAAGGATGCGCTTCTCCAGCAACTTGAATCGCTTGGGAAAATTAAGCGAATCAACGGAGTGGGCGGCGCAGCGCGGCATTACAAAGCCGGTAAGATCTTTTCGAATTATGCTGACCATATCACCTTCGTGCTGACACGAAACGGGCCTGATTGGGATGTTGCATACAACTATAACGATGTCTCAAATGTTCCACTGATGGTGTGGGCGTACAATGGCGTTCCGGTTACCGGCGATTACGACCTGTGGATGGTCGCTCCCCATATTACATACCTGACCACCGGTGGCTTCGATTTGTCGAGGATGATGGCCTGGAAGCACTCGGAAAGTGCGCTCGCAGACCGGGGCCTTGGTGAGCACAAAGCCGATTCTGCAGCAACGACGTTCCTGATCCATCTGCTCCCTAAGTTAAACGAAGCTTGCAATCGCGCAGACAATCCGGTGTTCATGCACGGCGCCGAGAACAGAAACTACGGATTTACGCAGGAGCTGGACAAGAGGCTCGCCATATTCACGCCTGGAGGTCGCGCCACGGTAATCGAGTGGACGGACTTCGCAACGGTAATTGCAGAGATGTCGTCGCGCGGTTATCTGCCAATCTGGAATATCCGCTACGATGGTGAAGTCAACGACGACCCGATGTTCAGTCACGATGCCCGAAGCGCCGTTCCAGCCAATAAACTTGAAGAAAGGCTTGGCAAGGAGAAAGAAGTTCACGACCTCGTCGACAGTATTTTCGGCAGCCTTGACGCCTTGCTGGATTCCGGTGATGACCTGTCGATACTGGGAAAGGCGGATTTCCCTAAGGGGAGCCAAGACAAACTCCCCGCGGAAGTGATCGAAGCTCAAACCAGGATTCAAAAAGTGCTGGCGAAGGCTGTGCAGCTCACACCGCAGACTGTCGGTCAGCCTGACATCGATTATGTTGCCAAGTGCCTGCTTGCCGGGGAGACGGGATCGATGCAACGCCCGAAAGAAGCACAGCAGATCGCCGCGGCGCAGCGACAGGTACAACCAGGCGATGCACTTGAGGTTACAGCCGACCTGATGTATCTCTACAATTACTGGCAACGCAATGGAGACAGGAAAAGAAGCACCAAGATGAAGCAGCTGGCCGATCAGATGGCCAGGGAACGCACGGTCGGATTCGACCTGCAGGGCAGGGAGACAAGGCGATAAACTAAACGAGCTTGGTCGAATTGAGTTAACTTCTGCCATAAACCTTAGACAAATAATATTCAACCTGCTGCTTTTCATAACCAATCACGTCTACCAAACGGCGATAACATTCCTGCTCCGATGCACCACGTTGCTTCCATATGGGCACTCGCTTGACGATGGTTTCAACTCTTTCTCTCGGCGTAACAATCCATGTATCTTGTGGCGTCTCACCAAACCAGAAATCCGCTGCGCAGGCTTGTTTGGCGGCGGGTTTCATGTACATCGCCAGATTCAACACATTTCGTGCGCCGCTGTCGCGGATGTATTGCGTTAGAAACTGCATCGTGCCGCCAAAGTCACCAAGGTCATCAATAATCAACACGGTCTCGCCGCTCACTTCAATCGAGATGCCGTGTTGCACCAGCGGGTTTTCGTAACGCACGCCAGGGCCTTTATAGAGCGAAACACCGATGGTCCCGAACTCTATCTTTGGTACATTCTCACTACGACCCTCAACCAGATGATCGAACAGCAACACGCCGGGCAGCATGCCCCCCATCGTCACTATAAGCGCTTTGTCAATCTGCTCGCCCGACGCCACATGGCTATTCTGGTAGTGGTGCACTTGCTTAGCTAATTCGAAAGTGGCAGCAGCTTCAACTGCATCGGGAATGAGCAGGAAACGCAACTCATCGTCGGGTACCGGCACGCCGCTTGGAGTCTTCCAAAACTCGATATCGATCTCGTCGGGATTGCAATTTACCTGTTGCAGGTAAGCACTCATATCAGTAACCCTCGGGGTCTTCGTGCTGTTCGACGCCGAAGACTTGGGAAACCAATAATACACCGCCCAGCAATATATATCCCCAAAACAACGGCGATGATAGCGACAACCAATGCAAGGTTGAATCATGAATGAAACCAAAACCAGTAAGAACCGCCGCGGTAAACGCAACAAAAACCGCTTTTTTTATTTCCTGATCGATCAGGAATGCCGCAAACGCCCCCCACAACATGCCGCTGACGATTGCCCCGTTGGCTAGTGCAGATTGCCCCAGTACATGGGCGCCTTGGGTCAGCATCGAGCCGACAAACGCGTCATTGCTCAAGTCTGGAACATTTTTGATACCCATATCCCCTAGTGCATTCATCACCGAACCCAGTTTCACGACGATAATGCTGGAGACATGTGGAATAAACGCCATCGCAACGGCAATCGCGTGCTTAGGCTCAACGGAACTAAATGAAGTACCGATAATTGAAATGCCGACAAATACCAGTATAGGTGACACGGCTGCCTCGGGGATGAGGTTGCCTAGAAACGCGACCAGGCCGAATAGCGAGCCGACAAAAAATACGATGCCCACGCCTAGTGCATAGCCACTGCGAGCATGCATGCGCTTGTAGGCTGGGTGGCCAATGTAAACGGTGGTTGGAAACGGCGAACCGAACAATCCTCCCACCATAGTGCCAACGCCATCGGTCACCTGGCAGACACCCACAGGATACTTATCACCCATCGCTTCGGCGGACTCGACGTTATTCATGGTCTCAATGAAATTATAGATTTGTACCGGTATCAGTACTGCCAGCAATTCCGGGTGAGAAACCATATATTGCAAACCGACCAGCAAATCACCGAAATAGGGAATGGGAATATACACACCTACCCCTTCGAAGCTGATGGATGCCTTGCCGAGGGCGAACGCCACCAGGGTACCTGCCACCAGCGCTGTTAATCCGGCCGGTAAATCAAACGGCAGTTTAAAGCGACCCACCATGCCCCACAGCACGAAAGCCAGCGCGGTAAAGCCAACGATTGGATCTTCGTAAATACGCGCCATTGCCACCGTGGCGATAAATACCAACGCAATACCGGAAAGCGTGCCCAACATCCCGGCGCGAGGAATGACTCGCTGCAACCATGGGCCAGTTACGCTACCCACCACTTCGATCAAACCGCCGACGACACCGGCGGCGATGCCCACCTGCCACGCTAATAGCGGATCATCGGTCGCCCAATAAATTGGGCCGATAACAGCAAACAGATAGACAAACATCACCGGCGTGCTGATGCCGTACGGCAAGGCGGTTACATCGTCGCGGTTTTCCTCTTTCGCCAATTTTTGTGCGAGATAAACGTAGACGCCAATACCGAAAATAATCGCGATAGCTGCGCCTGGAATAATGCGCCCAACAACGATCTCAACCGGCATGTTAAATACGAAGCGGCACACGGCGGAAATAATCAATAGGTTTGCCAGGGTATCGGCAAATAGGGCCCAAAAAGCGTTTAGGTCGTGACGTGAAAAGATCGGATATTTCATTAGTCTTGTTCTCCTCTCAGTTTTAGTTTTAGCAGTTAACTACTCATCGGGTAAGATCAAAATCGCGCGAAAATCATTAACGTTGGTTAGTGTGGGACCTGTTATAAGCAGGTCATCCAGTGCTTGAAAAAACCCATAGCCATCGTTGTTTTCCAACATATCGGTGGCGCTCAGCCCTTTGCTCAATGCTCGTGACCAACTGTCTGGGCTTAACACGGCACCCGCATTGTCCTCGGAGCCATCGATACCATCGGTATCTGCTGCTAGTGCAAAGATATTGGGGAAGCCTTGTAACGACTCAGCCAGGCTCAACAGGAATTCGGCATCGCGGCCACCGCGGCCATTGCCTTTGACTGTAACTGTCGTTTCGCCACCAGAAAGAATCAACGCTGGTGGTTTAACGGGTTCGCTGTGCGTGGCGGAATAACATGCCATAGCTGCGTGCACCTTGGCCACTTCTCGTGACTCCCCTTCAATATTGTCACCTAGCAGCAGCACATTAAAGCCCGCGTCGCGCGCAGCAGTTGCGGCCGCTTGTAGCGAGGAGTGAGGAGTAGCGATCATTTCGAAGCGGCAACGTTGAAAGGCGTCATCGCCGGGTTTGACAGTTTCCGATTCGGGGCTCTTCAGCCACTCTTCAATGTTAGCTGGTACATCAATTTCATATCGGGAAAGAATTTGCAAAGCGTCGGCTGACGAAGTTGGATCTGGCACTGTCGGACCGGAAGCAATAACCGCAGGATCATCACCTGGCACATCCGATATAGCGAATGTAATTAACGAGGCTGGCTGGCAAGCCGCGGCCAAACGACCGCCCTTGATAGCAGACAAATGCTTGCGCACACAATTCATATCGCTAATGGTCGCGCCCGATTTCAGCAGCGCACGATTGATATTTTGCTTATCGGCGAGAGTTATTCCCGGCGCAGGTAGTGACAACAGCGAGGAACCGCCGCCCGAAATCAGACAAATAACGAGATCTTCAGGCGTTAAATCGCTAACCAGCTGCAACATGCGGCGGGCGACTTTTTCGCCCATATCGTCGGGTACTGGGTGCGCGGCTTCGACGACTTCAATGCGTTCACAATCCAGCGTATGCGCATAGCGCGTAACTACCAAACCGCTTAGCGGCCCGGTCCAATTGTCTTCCAGTGCTTTGGCCATGGACGCTGCAGCCTTGCCGGCGCCGATCACAATGGCTTGACGTTGCGAATCTTCAGGCAAGAAACGCGCGAGCACTTGACGGGGATCAGCCGCCGCAACCGCAACACCGAACAAGTCTTGCAACATCTGCCGGGGGTTGTCGTAGCTCGTAGCCATATGGCCTCCGCGCGCTTTATTGGGCCGCTCGATTGATGATATTTAAAAGTGCCCGCTACTTACATCTCTATTCCGCTACAGGATGATCAGCCATCACTTCTAACGCCTTCACCATGGCAGAGTGATCCCAATCGGCACCACCATGGGCAGAACAGGCGTTAAACAACTCCTGTGCGCTTGCCGTATTGGGCAGCGACACCCCTAGTTCACGCGCGGCACCCAATGCCAGGTTCAAATCCTTCTGATGCAGGCGAATGCGAAATCCCGGGTCGAAGGTGCGCGCAACCATGCGTTCCCCATGCACTTCGAGAATCTTCGAGGCGGCGAATCCGCCCATTAACGCCTGGCGTACTTTAGCAGGATCGGCGCCCGCTTTGGAAGCAAATACCAGGGCTTCGCTAACCGCTTCAATATTCAGCGCCACGATGATTTGGTTAGCCACCTTGCAGGTCTGGCCGTCACCATTGCCACCAACTAACGTGATGTTTTTTCCCAGCACTTCGAACAAGGGCAACGCTTTTTCGAAACTGGCTTCGCTGCCGCCTATCATAATCGTCAGCGCGGCGCTTTTAGCGCCAACTTCTCCACCGGAGACGGGTGCGTCGAGGTATTCGCAGCCCATTTCCTTTATCCTGTCGGCAAAACCCTTGGTAGCCATTGGCGAAATCGAACTCATATCAATCACCATTTTGCCCGCAGACAACCCTTGCGTCACGCCATTCTCACCGAACAGGACTTCTTCTACCTGCGGTGTGTCTGGCACCATGGTAATAATAAATTCGGCCTGTTCCGCAACGGCAGCGGGCGTGGCGCAGGCTATGCCGTTGTCGCCCAACAGCTCAGCCGGCGCAGACTTATAATGCTCGGAAAAATACAGTGTGTGCCCCGCGTTTTGCAGATTTTGCGCCATGGGCGCCCCCATAATGCCGGTACCGATAAAGCCGATGTTAGCCATTGCAATTCTCCTGAACTTTTTTGTAAGATCTAAACGTTATATTCCTGCAACCAAGCCAAACCCTCTTCGGTGCCACCGGCAGGGGTATATTCAGCGCCAATCCAACCGGCGTAGTTAATACTGTCGATAAACTTGAACAAGAAATGGTAATTGATTTCGCCCGAGCCAGGCTCGTGCCGGCCGGGATTGTCGGCCAGCTGCAGGTGGGCGATACGGTCGAGATTAGCCTCGATGGTGCGCGCCACATCACCTTCCATGATTTGCATATGGTAGATATCGTATTGGTAGTAGGCGTTATCGTTGCCCACCGCATCCAACACTTCAATGGCCTGTGCGGTATTGTTAAGGAAAAAGCCGGGGATATCGCGGGTATTAATCGCTTCGGCCAGCAACTTGATACTCTTATCAGCCAGGCGTGGCGCAGCGTAGCGCAGGTTCTCGACGAAAGTTTCGTGTGCCTGCTCTTGGCTTACCCCTGCCGGAACAATTCCCGCCAGCGCATTGCATTGGCCGCAGGCTAACGGGCCCGCGTATTCGATGGCGCGGTCAACGCCCTCGCGAAACTCATTGACCCGGTCGGGGTGGCAAGCGATACCACGTTCGCCTGCGGCCCAATCGCCGGCAGGCAAATTAAACAGTACCTGTTGCAAGCTATACTTTTCCAAGCGCTCGGCAATGTCGCCCACGCGGAAGTCGTATGGAAATAAGTACTCAACCCCTTTAAAGCCTGCCTTGGCGGCGTGCTCGAACTTGTCGAGAAAATCGTACTCATTGAACAGCATGGATAAATTGGCGCATATTTTTGGCATCTCGTTCTCCTCTAATCGAGCATCGCAATCGCCGTTGGCGCGTCTTCTCCGCGTTCGGCTAATTCTTCAAATTCGGTGATATTGCTAATCTCAGTACCCATGGATATATTGGTGATCTTTTCCAGTATGACTTCCACAACCACCGGCACGCGGTGTTCGGCCATCAGCGCTTCAGCCTGGGCGAAGGCGCCTGCAATATCCTCGGGTCTGGACACGCGGATGGCCTTACAGCCAAGCCCCTCGACCACCGCCACATGGTCGACTCCATAGCCCTCCAGCTTAGGCGCATTGATGTTTTCAAACGCCAGTTGCACGCAATAATCCATTTCAAAACCACGCTGGGCTTGACGGATCAAACCGAGGTAGGAGTTGTTTACCAACACATGAATGTAGGGCAAATTGAATTGTGCCCCTACGGCCAACTCCTCGATCATAAACTGAAAGTCGTAGTCTCCCGACAGCGCGACGACTTTGCGTTCTGGATCTGCGGCGCAAACACCGAGCGCGGCCGGGATTGTCCAGCCCAACGGGCCCGCCTGACCGCAGTTGATCCAATGCCGTGGTTTGTAGACGTGCAGAAATTGCGCGCCCGCAATTTGCGACAGGCCAATCGTACTAACGTAGCAGGTCTCCTTGCCGAACGCTTTGTTCATTTCTTCGTACACGCGCTGCGGTTTCACCGGTACGGTATCGAAACTGGTTTTGCGCAGCATCGTGCGCTTGCGTTCCTGGCACTCTTCAAGCCAGGAGCTCCAGTTCTTGAGTTTGCCTTGTTCTTGCCACTCTTTAGCGACTTCCACAAACAGGTCCAGCGCGGCGCCGGCGTCGGATACTATGCCGTAATCAGGCTCAAATACGCGGCCAATTTGGGTAGGCTCGATATCAACGTGGACAAACTTTCGCCCTTCCGTGTAAACATCAACCGAACCTGTATGCCGATTAGCGAAGCGATTGCCCATTCCCAGCACAAAGTCAGAAGCCAGCATGGTCGCGTTGCCGTAACGGTGCGCTGTTTGCAAGCCGACCATGCCCACCATCTGCGGATGATCATCGGGGATACAGCCCCAGGCCATTAACGTTGGGATAACCGGCACGCCGGTGATTTCAGCAAACTCAAGCAGCTTGTCAGTAGCATTCGCATTGATAACACCACCACCGGCAACCAACAGGGGACGCTCGGCCTCGTTGAAGATGGCCAACGCCTTCTCAATCTGGGCGCGAGTCGCCTCGGGTTTGAATACGGCCATGGGCTCGTAGGTATCAATATCAAATTCGATTTCGGCCATCTGTACATCAAACGGCAAGTCAATCAATACCGGTCCTGGGCGACTGGAACGCATGATATGAAAGGCTTTTTGAAATACCCGCGGAACCAGCGCAGGTTCTTGCACAGTCACCGACCATTTGGTTACAGGCTCGGCAATAGATTCAATATCAACCGCTTGAAAATCTTCCTTGTTTAAGCGCGCCCTGGGGGCTTGGCCTGTAATGCACAGAATGGGGATGGAATCGGCGCTCGCAGAATACAAACCAGTGATCATATCGGTGCCGGCTGGACCAGAGGTGCCAATACACACACCGATATTGCCGGGGTTGGCACGAGTATAACCTTCGGCCATATGCGAGGCGCCTTCGACATGTCGCGCTAGGTAGTGGTCAATGCCACCGGCCTGCTTCATCGCCGAGTAAAAAGGATTAATCGCCGCACCGGGTATGCCAAATGCGTTAACGATGCCTTCTTTCTTCATTACGGCTACTGCTGCATCAATCGCTCTCATTTTGGCCATGTTGCACCTCTCTGTCTGCGTATACTGCTTTTATGTTGTGAGTGTGTTTATATCTTGACACATGTGTCAGCTTTTTACACGTGCCAATGCCCTTCTCTTAGTGTGAAAATTACATATGGCGCGTTATCGGTGTCTACGCGCCTGGTATTCCTGCTCTATTCCAGCGGCGCGCCTGCGGTTATCCAGGCGCCCAAAGTCTGTCGCTCTTCAGCAGTCATGCCAGTTTTGTTCATAAACGGCATATCTTCGGAATCTATGGCTCGTGCTTTGATGCGCGGCGCCCACTGCTGCATTTCTTCTGGTGAGTCCAGCATGACGCCGCCTTGCGCCATGGTGAACACGTCGTCGGTAGTTTCGCTGGCGTGGCAGCTTGCACAGCGTTCGGTCAGTATGCCTTGCACAGTTGCGATAGAAGGTACAGCTTGCGCTTCACCTGTGGGTTTTTGGGAAATAGTTTTGGGCACAATCGCGAAAGCCAACACGGCTGTTGCTATACCTGCGCCGATCAAGATTGAAGGGCGCTTGATGCCTTTGTGTTCCAAATTAAAGTAGTGCCGGGCAAAAGCCGTGATGGCGATAATCGCCAACAGTACTATCCAGTTATATTCGTGCGAGTATGTCATCGGGTAATGGTTGCTGATCATGATGAACAGCACCGGCAAGGTCAGGTAGTTGTTATGCGTAGAATGTAGCTTTGCCTTAATTGCCCAGGATTCATCTGGCGTCGCGCCCGTCTCGATCGCAGCCACGAGTGCCTTTTGCGATGGAATGATCACCCGGAAGACATTGCCCACCATAATGGTGCCGATGACGGCGCCCATATGAATGTAGGCTCCGCGTCCGCTAAAAAGGTGCGTCAGGGCATAGGAGAATACGACGGCGACAATGATAAGCGCGCCGCCAATCGCGTAACCATTTTTCCCCAGAGGGCTTCTGCACAATAGGTCATAAATAACCCAGCCTCCAACGAGGAAACCCACACCGATACTGACAGCTTGCAATTGGCTTAGGTCGGCGACTCGCTTGTCGATTAGATAGGACTCAGCGCCAAGGTAGTATATGACGGTGAGTAGCACTATGCCGGTCAGCCAGGTAGTGTAGGCTTCCCATTTGAACCAGTGCAGAGTTTGCGGCATTGTTTCGGGTTCAAGCTGATATTTCGCGACTTCATAAATACCTCCGCCGTGAATTGCCCAAAGATCGCCTTTGATGCCTTTGTCTTTCTTCCACTGTGGGGGTTCTCGCAGGCTATTGTCCAACCAGACGAAATAAAATGAAGCGCCTATCCATGCGATACCGGTAATCAGATGCAACCAGCGAAATAGTAGTTGCAGCCAGTCGACGATATAACCTTCCATTACTTTAACCTCTGTTATTCGTGGTTGATTCGAATAGTTCTACCGATACGTTTCAAAACTGCAGAGGTCTGAATTGAGGGAGAATTTACGGGACCTTCCCTAGCAGGGATGCTAGGGATAGAGCCTCCAGGGACGGATTCACGGTGTGTCCCGAAAATTTTCACTCTGTTCAGACCGGTGTCCAAACCTGTGTCCTTGTAGTAAGTGCGTAAACCTATTTTTTATGCACCAAAGCGCCAGCCGCATAGCTTGCCTTGATGGCGCGGTCGTCTCCCAACATGGCGAATACAAATAATTGCTCAAACAAATTCTTGCATTTAGCTAAGCGAAACTCCAACAGTGGTGTTGCCGCTTTGTCGAGCACAATAAAATCTGCTTCTTTACCCGATTCGAAATTACCGATCTTATCTTCCATATCCAGCGAGCGCGCTCCACCCAAGGTCGCCAGGTAAAACGCTTTAAAGGGCGTTAGCGTATCGCCTCGCAGTTGCAGAGCTTTGTAAGCCTCGCTCATAGTTTGCAAAATTGAAAAACTGGTACCGCCGCCTACGTCAGTACCCAATCCAACGCCAATGTTTTCCTGTACGGCGCGCTTCAGGTTAAAAAGACCGCTGCCCAGGAACAGGTTAGACGTTGGACAAAAAGCGATTTTCGATTGGGTTTCGGCCATGCGCTGCCATTCGGTGTTATTGAGGTGCAAGCAGTGAGCAAAAACGCTGCGCTGGCCTAATAAACCGGCTTGGTCATAAGTGTCGAGGTAGCCATCGCAATCTGGAAATAGTTCTTTTACCCAGGCGATCTCGCTGTGATTCTCGGACATGTGCGTGTGCAGGTACACGCCGGGATGTTCCCTGAGTAATTGCCCGGCTTTTCGCAATTGCTCGGCGCTAGATGTTGGTGCGAAGCGTGGGGTGACTGCGTAACGTTGCCTGCCCTTGTTATGCCATTTTTCAATCAGTGCCTTGCTATCGTGGTAGGAAGACATTGGTGTATCGACCAGGTCATCTGGCGCATTGCGGTCCATCATGACTTTGCCGGCAATCATGCGTAAATTACGCACTTGGCTGGCCTCGAAAAACGCATCGACAGATTCTTTGTGTACGGTACCAAATACGAGTGCCGTGGTGGTGCCAGAGCGCAACAGCTCATTCAGAAAACGGTCGGCGATTTCGCGCGCGTATTCCGTATCGGAAAACTTCGCTTCTAATGGAAAGGTGTAAGTATTAAGCCATTCCAGCAATTGCTCGCCATATGCAGCGATCATTTCTATTTGTGGGTAATGAATATGTGTATCGATAAAGCCTGGAGTAATCAGACTATTTGGGTATGAAGTAACAGCTTGACCGGGAGGAAGCTCCGCTAACATAGTTTCGGCTGCCCCCACACGCACAATGTGACCGTCTTCAATGAGCAAAATCCCGTCGTCAAAGTATTGGTAAGATGCATCTGGCTCGACCGCATCGGGGTCGGCGAAAAAGTGGAGAATACTGGCGCGGTACGCTTGAGACATGGCGCGAACCGCTAGTGGTTCACAATGATGTTTATGTCAGAGGGTATTTCCACTTCGTCGCAATTATCACCCTCCCCTCCGCGATCAACCACCAAAAAGTCGTTGCCGATATTAAGGCCAAGGCAATAGTGGTGCCATGTGCCCTTGTGGTAGTTGACTCCCTGGTGCGCCATGGCGATAAATGCGCGCAGATTG
>JBPCXM010000117.1:0-4541 GCA_051008535.1 Pseudomonadales bacterium
GATATTACTCGCCAGTATCACCTCGGTGAAGCGAAACGTGACTTCGTCGCCAATGTGTCTCATGAGCTACGCACCCCTCTCACAGTGATCTCCGGTTTGCTCGAGCAGTCGGTCATCGCTGAAGGTGACGCTAATACCCGAAAACGCATGACCGAAATGATGCAGCAGCAAGCTACGCGTATGCGTGACTTGATCAACGATTTGCTGACTCTATCGCGATTGGAAGCCAAGGACCCGTCACTGCGTGATGAACACGTCGCGGTACCTGCATTGCTGGAAGAAATCGTAGCAGAAGCTCACTCCTTGGCCGCTGGCTCAGGACATGTGTTGCAACTGCACATCCAATCGTCGGACGGGCTACGCGGCAACGCAATAGAGTTACGCGCGGCTTTTTCAAACCTTGTAACCAATGCGATAAAACACACGCCTAGTCGTTCCGAAGTGCATATTCGCTGGACTGTGGATGCTACCGGTGCTCACCTTAGCGTGCGCGACACTGGCGGCGGCATACCCGCCCGGCACATACCGCGCCTAACTGAACGCCTATACCGCGTTGATGCCAGTCGCTCGCGCGACACCGGGGGAACTGGCCTGGGACTGGCCATTGTTAAACACGCGCTCGACCAACACGGCGCCAATTTGGAAATCAACAGCACTGAGGGGCGCGGCAGTACGTTCACTTGTCATTTTCCACTAGTAAGTATCATCGCTGGGGGATTGGGCGAGGAAAGTCCTGTGAGCAGTTAAATTGAACTGTTAGCACGAGGAGAATTCAACGTTATGAGTTGCCACTTTCTGGCGTCACGCCCAGATATTCTTCCAATGGACAACGTAAAATAGCGAAGCTTAGTGACGAGCGATTATATGTCTATTCTATAATGTGACGAACTACAGGCGATGGCATAAAGAGCCGTTGATTAACTCATGACGCCCCGTACTACACTGACCGCGTTACGTTGTCTATTTCCCCTAAACTCAATGATTGAGTTCTCCATGCTCTCTTAAGCCCGCTGCCGCCATTGGCACTCTCGAATGGACTGCCCTCAGATAAGCCTCAGCGTTTCGATAGACAATAGCGGCGCCGGGATATACCATCAGAATGATATGTTTCTCCAAAGAATGTTTTTCTTCGAAGGAAAAATAGGATGCGAAATAGTAGCTTAGGTGCCAAAGCGAAGAAGCGTTCGCCGGGGATATATTTCATTTTGACGTGTTATAACACGTCAGTTTGATATTGAATACGCTGTTATGTGTAATCATCTCCTGCCATTTTACAAACTCGCTAAAGTAATGTGGAAATAGTAGCTATGAAAGAAAATAAACTACGTGAACGCAGTCTCATTTTACTGGCAATACTAGGCATGACCGCGCTATTTTTCGGTTGCAGCGAGATAAAGGAGACACAGGCACCAGAGGCGCAAGCCGTTGACCGTAGGATCTTGCCTCTACCGGACCCGGAGTTTAAGGGAAAGATTGAAATGAGGCTTGACGCCTCTACGCCCGATTGGCCTGAGGCAGTAAAGGCGCCGAAAGGTGCTCCCAATGTTCTGCTCATCATGGGGGACGACATCGGCTTCGGACACATGGGTTCATTTGGTGGACCCGCGGAAACGCCGAACTTTGATCGCATCGCCGAGCAAGGTCTTCGGTTCAACAATTTTCATATGACGCCAGTTTGTGCGGCATCCCGTGCCGCTTTGATCACCGGACGTAACGCACACACCGTTGGCATGGGGATGGTGCCCGAATTCGCAGCCGGCTTCCCCGGATACAACGCCACCTACCCGCAAAGCACCGCTGATGTGCTGCAAATCTTGCGATTGAATGGCTACGGCACCGCATGGATTGGCAAGTCCGACTCGACGCCCATTCACGAAACCACCACAGCCGGACCGTTCACCCGATGGCCGACTAGAGGCGCCGATTATTTCTACGGCTTCTTCGGCCCCGGCGTAAGCCAGTGGTACCCGCCACTCTGGGAGAATACCAGACCAGTACGGCCGCCAAAAACTCCTGAAGAAGGCTACATCTTCGAGGCGGACATGGCTGACAAGGCTATCGGCTTTATTCAGCAGAACAAAACTATCCATCCAGACAGGCCGTGGGTTATGTACTACGCCCCGGCCGGGCATAAGCCGCCGATCGCTGCGCCTGAAGACTTGATTAAAAAGAATCGCGGCAGGTTCGACGACGGTTACGACAAAATGCGTGAGCGCATTCTGGCCCGGCAACTGAAACTGGGGGTGGTTCCAAAGGGCACAAAACTCGCCCCTTGGCCTGAGCGTCTGCCGACTTGGGATGAACTCTCAGATCTGGACAAGAAGGTTGGTGCACGCTGGATGGAGGTGTTCAACGCCGCCGTCGAACACACTGATCAGCAAATCGGGCGCGTTCTCGATGCCATTGAGGAAATGGGTGATCGCGAAAATACGGTAGTCATATGGATTGCTGGTGACAACGGAGCAAGCCCAGAGGGTGGACTGCACGGTATCATGAACAAGATGACCTACACCAACAGCGTCACTGAAACGTTGGAAGATCTGGCCAAGAACATGGATACTTTTGGTACACCGGCCTCTCACGGTAGCTATCCGGCCGCATGGGGCTATGCCACGTCAACGCCCTACAACTACGGCAAGATGGTGGCTTCTGGGGGGGCGATTAGCTCGGGCATGGCGATCTCCTGGCCGGGAAACATTAAAGACCCGGGCGGCATTCGCCCTCAATTCACTCACCTGATTGACGTGGTGCCTACCATTCTTGATATCGTCGGAGTACCGGAACCAAGGCGGGTCAACGGTATCGAACAGAAGCCGATGGAAGGCGTCAGTATGAAGTACGCTATCGCCGACGCCGATGCGGAGGATTTGCATACTGAACAGTATTTCGAGCTGACTGGTGGTCGCGCCATGGCCAAGGACGGATGGTGGGCCATCACGCGACACGGCTTGGATGGCGTTTCCGGAGTTCAAGCGGGGCCTATTCCGGCATTCGAAGATGATGTCTGGGAGCTGTTCAATAAGAACAATGATTTCAGCCTATCGACTAACCTTGCTGCCAAACACCCGGAGAAACTAAAAGAGCTGCAGGCACTATTCGATATAGAAGCGCGCAAGTACAACGTCTATCCCATGGCCGACAACGCCCGGGACTTCCTTAAAGTCGAGAAGCCAAAGCTGGTCGAGGGCAACAAGGTGAGCTATGGTCCAGGCACAATTCGGCTCCCGGAGGACGCGGTCATAGACATTAAGAACCGTTCTTTCTCCATCATTGCCGAAGTCGAAAACCTTGATGGAAAAGCAGAAGGCCTCCTCGTGACCAATGGCGGAGAGACTGGTGGTTATGCGCTCACCGTTCAAGATGGCAAGCCGACCTTCCACTCTAACTATCTAAGCCTGGAGCGATACAAGATCGCCTCAAACAAAGCTCTGCCGAAGGGCAAGAGCAGGATCCGCGTCGACTTCGTCTATGATGGTGGCGGTTGGGGTAAGGGAGGAACGGGTGCCCTGTCACTAAATGGGAAAAAAGTGGGCGAAGGCCGGATTGAAAAAACCGTGCCGTTTCTTTACGCATTTGATGAAAGCTTTGATGTAGGTGAGGACTGGGGCACCCCCGTGTCGCCAAGCTACAAAGTACCATTCGAGTTCACCGGCAACATCAAGAGGGTAACCATTGAAGCGAAGTAGAGTGGCTTTAAGTTTAGCTCGATTGGCGACTCAGGTTCTTTCGTCTTCATTATCTGCACAACTAAATCCACATAACAAGGCCAGGCACAATCATTCCGCGCCTCTGGCGCTCCATTGGACTCGCTCCTGCGTCGCTCGCCTGTGCTGGCGGCGTTATGTGTAATCACTAGAGTAATCGAATGAATACAATTAGGGTTATCATTTCAGCATTGATCTCTGCATTTTATGCAATGTGCACCATTGACGTTTCCGCTGAAACGAGCGATGGCTACTTTTTGCCAGTGAGCCATGTGCATGCTATCTACCCTATCGAAGCACGCAAGAAGCGCAAGCAGGGCCAATGTATTGTCCGGTATACCGTGGACAAGAAAGGGCACATTAAGAATCCAGAAATTCTTGAGTGCAACCCCCCTGGATATTTTGAAGAAACGTCACTCGAGGCAATAGTTCAATTTAAATATCCTCCGAGAGTTGTTGGTGGAACGGCAGTTGAAGTTAAAGGAGTTAGAGCTCGATTTTGGTTTGTAAATCCGGACGTGTTAACACACAGTTCGCATAAATCGCCGAGCACATATGAAGAGCGCTTAGAAAGGCTAACAAGATAGGCGGTCGCAGAATGTAAAAACAAGATTCTTATGAGCTCAAGGAAAACACATAACAAGTGGGTGAAGTCGCGGCCTGCGGCCGCTGGGACGTCAAAAAGCTGCGCTTTTCGCCGCCCCTTACCCAGGCGTTAAAGCGCGGAATCAATGCAAGAATTTTATGGCGAGCTTATCGTTCTTCCCGGGCAAAAATATTGAGCATCCATCGAATACACAAGTACTTTCTGTTCGTTCTCGCATCGAAGGGTAGCAC
>JBPCXM010000118.1:0-6416 GCA_051008535.1 Pseudomonadales bacterium
ATGGCGTGGGTGAGCTGGAGTACATCAAAGGTTCTACGCGTATTATTGACCGCACGCAACTGACTTCGCCGGCGCAGATAGGCTTTAATAAATCTGGAACCGTGCTACTCATTACAGAAAAAGCCACTAATAAGCTCACAACCTATCTGGTGGATGAGAATGGAATGGCGGCGCATCGCCCCCTAAAACGTTCGTCAGCTGTACCCACGCCATTTGGTTTCGAGTTCGGTGACCGTGATTACGTGTTCATTACGGAAGCTAATGGAGGCGCTCGTGGTGTGACTGCGTCGTATCGAGTTGATCGCACGACCGGTGAGGTGTCTTCACTAGTCGACCGTATCGACCAGGGCAACGCAACCTGCTGGACGGTACTCTCCAGCGATGAAACCCGGGGTTACTCGATTAATACCGGCAGTGGATCGGTGTCGCCATACGAGATTAATTTCGACGGCACGCTGGAACCCTTTTTCAGCCGCAATCCGGACCGAGAAATTGCCACCGGTGATGCACCCCGGGATGCTGTTCTGACCCAAAATAATCAGTTCTTGTATGTATTGAACAATGGCGCCGGTGAAATAGACGGGTTTCGAGTGCGCAGGAGTGGCAACATAACCAGCCAGCGGATTCATCCGGTCAGTGTACCTGGCAGTGTGACGGGAATCATCGCTCGCTAAGTCGTAAATCTTGCAAAATAAACTTTTCGCTGTCCGGATTAGAAAACCGGGCGGCGATTTTGTATTTAGGGATCGACTATGCTGTCTTCAGTTACCCTAACAGTATTGTTTTCCGCTCGCCCAAGCATCGCACTAGCCTCTACCAGATCAAGCGTTGCATGCCCTTCATCGAACCAGGCGATTAAGGGTGCCAGTAATTCTTGAGCCTGCTTGGCACGCCCATGTCGTGTCCACAGACCCGCGAGGCTGATGGCAGCACGCAACTCGAAGGACTTGGCGTGCTGGCTGCGAGCGCACTCTAACGCTTTATTAAAGCATTCCTCCGCAGCGAAAACGTGCGTCGTATCTTGCTTGTTCGTGGCCGCGGCGGTTTCTCTTATCAACAATAGCTTGCCACGCAAGTAATAACGCTCGGCTTCAAGAAAATGCTCCGCTCCAACAGCTATTTCGTCCAACGCGGCAAGGCCTGGCGCACAGTCGCCAGCCTTACAATATGCATCGGCAAGCACCGTTAGAAGGTAAGATCGAACGCCATCCGCGCCAGACATTGGCGCGGCCAAACCTTCCTGTATCAGTGCCAGTCCCGCAGCGCTTTCTCCCTGAGCGGTCAACGCCCAGCCGCGCATGATTTGTCCCCAGGCTGCATGAAACGGCAGATAGTGTTCATTAGCTAACTGCAGCGCTTGTGTTGCGTGTTCTAAAGCGGACTCCGCTTCGCGCCGAAACATACAAATCCAGGCGTGATTATTCAGCGCAAATACCAAGCTGTATGGATGGGCGAGCTGGAGTGCCAAGGTCAGCGCCTCCTGCACGCGACGTAAAGCCTGTTCAGGATAGCCTAGGCTCCACAAAGCCTGTGCTGCCCGGCACCGACAAAATACTCCCGGATCCAGTCCATAGTGTGTGATATGGAAGGCGTGACGCTCAGCTGAATATATATCAATGCCCGAGCTTGCGTGCGCCAGTGATTGCTTGAATTGGCCGAGAAAGAATGCCGTGCTGGCAAGAGCCACTTGCGCTTCGGCGGTCAGGTCAGCATCGTCGACATTTTCCGCGAGCTTAAGCAAATCCTGACCGAGACCATGTGCTTCTTGCAGCCGACCGGCTAACAAGCTGCACGATCTTAAGCCAAATACGATAGGAAACATTGATGCAGCATCACCCGCTAATTCACATAGTTCGCGCGCTCGTTTATAACTTCGCTCTACTTCCGGGTCGGCGTTACCCTTTTCGGCGACTAAGACGGTGCCCATCGCCGTATGCAGTTGCATCTCTAACCGCGCCCGAGAGAGGCCCTCGGGTAGTTGCACTGCCAATTCAAGCGCTTGAGTTAGATCATTTTTTGCTTCGCTGGTAACCCCGCGTTGGGAAGCAGTGGCGGCACTCTTTTGCAAATACCTGGCAGCACGCGCAAAGTCGCGTCCTTGCTCAAAGTGCACTGCCAGCTCGGCAGCAATTTCATTATCGCGAGCGTTAAATGCGTGTGCCATTCGTTCGCCAATGCGTTGATGCAAAGCCGCGCGCTTGCCTGCGGTAACGCGGCGGTAGAATGCCTTCTGGTACAAACCGTGGGTGAACTCATAACGCACCAATAGCGTGCAGTCGGGCCATCGGTTGGTTGCAACCGAGCGCAAAAAATGCCCTTGCTGAGCCAGCTGATCGCAGTGTTCTTCGACCCAGCCTGAATCTTTCTCTAAAGCGGCAGCGACTTCCGCAGTTGAGAATTGGACGTTGCCCTTGCCAACATCGCTGGCCACGGCTGCGGCTTGCAAAACACTTTGAACCTCCGCTTGCAGCTGCTCGATATGGTAACCCAGCATTTGTACCAAGCTTTCGGGTACGCAAGTCTTTACTGTCTCGAGATCGCAGGCCAGCGTCCAACGCCCATCAATCTCTTCTAGCCACTTTCGTTTGTGAAGATATTCAATCACGTTCAGTGTAAATAGAGGGTTTCCATCGGTACGCGCATGAATTGCCGTTGCTAGGTCTTCCGGTAGTGCATTGCAAGGCAGCCGCGCGTCTATATAAGCGGCGACGTGATGCGTGGAAAATAGCTCCAACGGTATTTCCACACACAGACCGCGAACTTCTAGTTCTTGCTTGATCGCCTTGAGCGCATGGTTTTTTACGATCAAGTCCACCGGTCTATAACAGCCGATGACTAACAGGCTACTAATGTCAGGCCGCCGTGCAAGGCAGGCAAGCAACTCAACGCTGGCCGTATCACTGAAATGCAAGTCATCCAAGTAGATAATCAGCGGCCGTTGCGCTGCCAATGCCACTAGCGCTTCAAGCATCTCGCGCATCATTCGTTCCGGGTTGGCACCGACTAACTTGCCCTCAAACTTGTCCTGCTCGTCTGTGTTTAGCAGCGCCGGTGTTTGTAGCAACCACATAGGTGCAAAGCGCCGGAACACGTTTAGCGCTTCTTGGTCTTGCAAACAAAGTCGCGTCATGGCGTCTAACCAGGGCAGATAAGGCTCGACATGACCGTGGTGCTCGACGCATTGCCCACGAGCGATGCGAACGTCTTGCACATGATCGAACTGCTGCAAGCAGGCTTCGACCAGCGTTGTTTTGCCCAGGCCTGCCTCGCCGGTGACGAGTACGCATTGGCGCTGCCCCTGCGTGGCGTGTTTCATTGCTGCGCACAACCGCGCCGCCTCAACCTCGCGTCCGATCATTTTGTTGTCAATATCGGCGCTGGCGTAGAGAGATAAATTGTCGTCGTCCAATTCCTTACCAATATGTTCAACGTTGGCAATGAACCGATAACCACGTTTGTGGACGGTCGCGATGTATTGCGGCGTACGGGGAGAATCATCAAGTACTTTGCGGATCTCGCGAATGCAGACCGTTAACGCCGCCTCGCTGACGATCGTGCCAGACCATACTGTGTCGAATAATGTGTCTTTCGTGACTAGGCACCCCGGTGATTGCACAAGCTCAGTCAATACCGCAAAGGCTTTGGGCGTGAGTGCGAGTGCTTGTTCCGCGTGGTATAGCTGCGCATTCGCGCAGTCCAGTCGATACGGCCCAAATGCAAACTTGTTGGCAACCGATGGAGCGGCTGGACTAGGGTTGGCTGGGTCTATCTGGGGCCGTGTTTGAAAATTCATGACACTGTGACCGCGCCATCGGAGTTTTGTGCCTTGCTATTTGCGCGATTAAGTCATTTAAAAAATAGGCTTTGGCGAGCGCGTGTTGGGCCGCACTTCCAGCAAGTCAATGGCGACGCCCGGCGGGGAGGAAAGGCAATATGATACAGTTTCCGCGACATGTTGCGCGTCCATCCCCATGTCCATATCTGGACCTTGCGCTTGCCAGGCTTGTAAAGCCTCTGCGAAACGCTCTTCATTCCAGCTCGATGCGAAGTCTGTTGCCGCGCCGCCGGGTCGCACCACGGTAACGCCAATGCCGTCGACCTGCAATTCTCGGCGCAGGTCACGGGAAAAGCGTTCCACTGCCGCTTTAGTAGCCGCATAGACCGAAAGATGCGCCATTTCATCGTAGTGATGCGCGCTGGCGGAAGAGATATTTACTATGCGAGGATTGTCCGCACCGCGAAGCAATGAAATGGCTGCCTGGCAGCAGAAAATCGTTCCGGCGAGGTTGGTGTTAATCTGGTTGATGACCTCTTCCTCGATCAAATTTTCGACTGTTCCCGGGCGCGCCAGGCCGGCATTGTTGACCAGTCCATCCAGCCGGCCGAAATGTTCCTTAATGCGCAGAAATGCGGCGACCGGTTGTTTGCGGTCGGCGACATCGGCTGTCACCGCTAGCGCATGTTCCGTGCCCAATTTTTCGATTGCTGCGTTAAGACTTACAGCATCTCTTCCGAGCAAGCCGACGCGCGCCCCGTGTTGAATAAGATTGTCAGCGATGGCAAAGCCAAAACCGCGCGAACCACCGGTGACAATATAAGCTCTGCCTTGCAAATCGCTTTTCATATGACTATTGCTCGTGGCAAGTGATGGTCCTCAATTATTGACAGAAAGTTAATCATCTCCCGTCCATTTAGTAAACGTTCTAAATGCTACCATTACCGCGCTCAATTCGGAGAATTTAATCATGACAGCCGACCCACACGTGGAAACGGTTTACCGTAGCTGCCCAACCTGCGAAGCCAGTTGTGGTTTGGTGTTGGAGGTAGACCGCGCGAAAAAGCAGGTTATTTCCGTAAAAGGTGATGAGCAAGACCCACGTTCGCAAGGTTACGTATGCGCCAAGTCGCAGGCGTTTCGTTATGTTTACGAAGACCACGAGCGTATAAAACGGCCGCTGAAAAAAGTCGGTGATGGCTGGCAGGAGGTCAGCTGGGAAGAGGCATTCAGCGAAGTGGGTTCGCGGCTAGCTGAAATTCGCGATCGCTATGGCAAAGACGCCATCGCCATGTATTACGGCAACCCCAACGGGCATAATTTCAATACCAGTATTTACACCGAACTATTTATCACCATGCTCAACACCGAGCGCTTCTTCTCCGCTGGCAGTGTCGATCAGCAGCCGAAAAATCTAGTTTGTGATTTTTTGTACGGCAATGCCTGGATGTTTTCGGTACCGGATATGGACCGCTGCGAATTCTTTGTGTGTATGGGCGGCAACCCAGTCGTGTCACAGGGCTCTATTCTAGGCGCACCGAATACGAAGGGCAAAATTGAGGGCATACAAGCGCGTGGCGGTAAGTGCGTTGTCATTGATCCACGCCGAACAGAAACGGCAGAGCTGGCTGACCAGCATATTTTTATTCGCCCAGGTACCGATGCGTTTCTTCTGTTTGCCTGGGTGAATGAAATTTTTGCTAGTGACAGCGTCCACCTTGGTCACCTCGCAAGCTTTACTGAGGGGGTGGAGCAAGTGCGCGTCATGGCGCAGAAGTTCACACCAGAGGCGGTGGCGGAAATTACCGGTATAGCAGCGGCGAGATTGCGCCAACTGGTTAGCGATTTTAATGCTGCCGGGACTGCCGCTTTGTACGGCCGCATCGGCCTGTGTACACAGGAGTTTGGCACACTGGCGAGCTGGTTGGTTGATGTTGTGAATATTCTCAGTGGTCGGATGGACGTGCCCGGCGGTGCGATGTTTGCACGACCGGCTACCGGGCAAAACGAAGCGACGGGTGAGGTCAATGTTGTGCCCCTAGCCCGATGGAAATCCCGCGCTCGTGGCTTTCCTGAATACATGAGCATGCTACCGGCTTCCTTCATGGCCGAAGAGCTGGAATGCACAGGCGCCGATGCCGTGCACGCCATGATTACGGTGGCCGGCAACCCGGTGCTTAGCGTGCCAAATGGTAAACGCATCGGCGCCGCAATGGAAAAACTGGATTTTGTCGTGGCACTGGATATTTACATCAACGAGACGACTGTAAAGGCGGATATTATTCTCCCCTCAACGGTACAGTTAGAGCATAGCAACTACGACTTTTTGTTCTCTGCTTTTGCGCAAAGTAATTACGCCCATTATTCCCCGCAAGTGTTTGAACCCGCTGCCGACAGTAGATCGCAGCCCGAAATATTTCTAGAGATCATTGCCCGTATGAATGGCATGCAGGCGAGTGATCTGGATGCCATGATGCTGGACGGCATGATTGATCGCGTGCTAGCGGCGCCAGAACTTAGCCACTTAACCGCCGAGGAAATTAAAAAGCAAAACTCGACATATGTCGGTGCCGAACGCTTCCTGGATATATTGTTGCGCGTGGGCCCGTATGGAGACAAGTTCGACCCTAGGTCCGAAGGT
>JBPCXM010000119.1:0-13748 GCA_051008535.1 Pseudomonadales bacterium
GATGAGATAGCGTCCTACAATGCCAAACAAGCCACACGCACTACCAAGCAAGTACAAACCGGCATGGGTGGCGGCACAAAGTTTTTTCTAGTTCTGTCTTTCTTGCTAGCCGCAGCGGCTGCAGCCGGTTCCGCTTACTTGTTTTTGCAGCTCACAGAGTCGCAGGCGACATTGCAAGATGCACAACAGCGTGTTGTGGATTTGGAGGGACGTCTTTCTAGCACCGATGAAAGCGTCAACGAATCGGGTGTTGCAATGCAGGTGAAAATTAAGGAGCTGACGTCCGAAGTCGACAAGTTATGGGCGTCGGCATGGCGCAAAAACCAGGCAACACTGAAAGCACTGGACGGGCAGGTAAAGACTCAACAGCAGGCTAGTGCTAGCCAAGCAAAAAGCTTGACCGCACAAACACAAGCCGTTGATAAATTGCAATCGCAGGTCGGTTCAGCACTGGCGGCGGCGCAGGAACTCAAGGAAATTCAATCGACTTCTATGGCGCAAAAAGCCGAGCTGTCGGAGTTAAGTGATCAACTACGCGATATTGATACGGGCTTGCGCAGTCTCAGTAAGCGCATGGGCGAATCCGAAGCTTGGGTCGACTCAATAAACGCCTACCGACGCCAAACCAACAAGAAAATCTCCGAGTTGGAACAGTCGGTGCAAGCGGCGCGAGAACCGACAGCCGCTTACTAACTTACTAGGGACAAAATCTTGCATAAGCAGGGCAGAGGCGCAATATGACATTGATCCGTCAAGACGATTTAATCGACAGCGTGACCGACGCACTACAGTTTATTTCTTACTACCATCCGCTTGATTTTATTCAAGCCGTGCACGAGGCATACCTCAAAGAGGAGTCGCAGGCCGCCAAAGACGCGATGGCGCAAATTCTTATTAACTCCCGCATGTGCGCCGAAGGGCACCGCCCAATCTGTCAAGACACGGGCATCGTCACGGTGTTTATGAAAGTCGGTATGAACGTGCAGTGGGACGCGAAGTTGAGTGTGACCGACATGGTCAACGAAGGCGTGCGCCGCGCCTATACTCATCCGGACAATGTGTTGCGCGCATCCATTTTGGATGATCCTGCCGGCGCTCGAAAAAATACCAAAGACAATACGCCAGCGGTTATTCATATGGAAATCATCCCCGGTGACACCCTCGATGTCACGGTGGCGGCTAAAGGCGGCGGCTCAGAAAACAAATCGAAAATGGTCATGCTCAATCCTTCCGACAGCGTCGTTGATTGGGTGGTGAAAACCGTTCCCACAATGGGTGCCGGTTGGTGCCCACCCGGTATGTTGGGCATTGGTATCGGTGGCACTGCTGAGAAAGCCGCCGTACTGGCGAAAGAATCGCTGATGGACCCGGTTGATATTCACGACTTGCGCGCTCGCGGTCCACAAAACCGCGTTGAAGAATTGCGCCTGGAAATTATGGACGCGGTGAACAATTTAGGCATTGGCGCGCAGGGCCTGGGTGGTTTGACTACCGTGTTGGACGTCAAAATAAAAGACTATCCCACCCATGCCGCCTCACTGCCGGTAGCGATGATTCCCAACTGCGCTGCTACACGCCACGCCCACTTCGTGTTAGACGGCAGCGGTGCGGCAACACAAACTCCGCCCAGTCTGGACGACTGGCCCGAAATCACATGGGACGTTGGCCCGAGTGCACGGCGCGTCGATCTGGATACGATTACACCAAAGGATGTGCAAAGCTGGCAACCAGGCGAAACTGTGTTGTTGTCCGGCAAAATGCTGACCGGGCGCGATGCCGCGCACAAACGTATTCAGGAACTGTTTGCGAACGGGGAGGGCTTGCCCGAAGGCGTCGATTTACGCGGCCGCTTTATTTACTACGTCGGCCCGGTTGATGCCGTGCGTGACGAAGTAGTCGGCCCCGCCGGGCCAACCACCTCCACACGTATGGATAAATTCACCGATATGATTCTGGAACAAACCGGCCTTATCGGCATGATCGGCAAAGCCGAGCGCGGCCAGGTTGCGATCGACGCCATCAAAAAACACAAGGCAGTGTATTTGATGGCGGTCGGCGGCGCGGCTTATCTGGTATCAAAAGCGATTACCAATTCGCGCGTTGTAGCGTTTCCAGAAATGGGCATGGAAGCTATTTACGAATTTGAAGTCAAGGACATGCCAGTCACGGTTGCGGTAGATAGCCGCGGTGAATCAGTGCATCAAACTGGCCCGCAAGAATGGGCCAGCAAGATTGAGGAACGCGCGCTTCAGGTTCAATAATTATTAATGTCAGCAACTTTCTATTGGCACGACTACGAAACCAGCGGCATCGATCCGGCGCTGGATCGGCCGATACAGTTCGCCGGCGTACGTACCGACGAAAACCTGACCATGGTCGGCAAACCCCTAGTGCAGTTTTGCAAACTGCCACCCGACTGCCTTCTTCATCCTGCCGCCAGCGAGGTAACCGGATTAACCCCGCAGTTAATCAATCGGGAAGGTGTTAGCGAGCGCGAATTTATCGCTCGTATTCAGCGCGAATTGAGTCAGCCTAACACCTGCACTGTGGGTTACAACAGCATTCGTTTCGATGACGAGTTTACCCGTCATGCCTTGTACCGTAATTTCTACGATGCCTACGAACGCGAATATAAAAACGGCAACTCTCGCTGGGATATCATCGACGTTGTGCGCCTGTGCTGCGCCCTGCGGCCAGAGGATATCGAATGGCCACGTCACGAAGATGGTAAGCCTAGTTTTCGTCTCGAGCATTTAACTGCCGCCAATGGCGTTGAACATGGCGACGCGCATGATGCCCTGTCCGACGTGCACGCCACGATTGGCATCGCCAAAATACTCAAACAGCGCAAAAAAAAGTTGTACGACTACGCGCTGCAGCTGCGCAACAAAAAGTTTGCGGCTGGCTTGCTGGCTACCCGGCGAACGCAACCCGTTCTACACGTATCCTCCAAGTTGCCCAGCGAAAATTATTGCACAAGCCTGATGTTGCCAGTCGCCCCGCACCCGGTTAATAAGAATGGCGTGATCTGTGTTGATCTGCGCCATGACCCCGCACCACTGTTCGACTTGAGTGCTGCCGATATTACAAAGTACCTTTATACACCGGGTAGCGAACGCACAGCTGAGACGCCACATATTCCATTGAAAACCATTCATCTTAACCGCTGCCCAATCGTCGCCACACAAAAATTGTTAGACGATAAAGTCGCCGACCGCGTTAATCTTGACTTGGCAGCTTGTGAAAAACACGCTGCAGCTTATGCGAGGCAGCGCGACTGGCTGACAAAACTAAGAGTCATATTCGATTCCCCATTTGAAACCAAGCAGCAAGACCCGGAAGCGCAACTTTATTCGGGAGGTTTCTTCAGCAAAACCGACCGCGACCATATCGCCGCCGTGCGCGCTGCATCATCCGAACAATTAACCGAACAGACCTTCAGCTTCGATGATGCGCGCTTGCCCGAGTTGCTGTTTCGCTATCGCGCACGCAACTTCCCCACAAGTTTAAATGCGCAGGAACAAGCTCAGTGGCATGAGCATTGCCAGCAACGGCTGAAATCTGCCGATCATTTTAATTTTGCAGCGTTCGAACGGGAGCTTGAGCAAATCAAGGCGGCGGGGGCGGCTCCCGAGCTGGTGCAGGAGTTGGAATCCTACGCCCAACAGGTGAGTGCAGATTACGCAATAACGTAATCCGGGCTTTTGATGCTTGAGCCGGTGGTTTACTACCGGTAGCATGCGCCCATTCATTAAAGTTCCGGACCTTTTCTTGCCACCTTCCCAGTCAACCAAACCCGCCGGCGGTTTGCTGCGTTCCAGTTTGCTGGTCGGCTCGCTGACCATGTTGTCGCGCGTATTGGGTCTGTGCCGCGATGTTGTCATCGCCATCTTTATTGGCGCCAACGCAAACGCCGACGCATTTTTCATTGCCTTTAAAGTACCAAACTTTTTACGCCGGTTGTTTGCCGAAGGCGCTTTTTCGCAAGCCTTTGTGCCGGTGTTGTCAGAATACCGTACCCAGCGCACGCATGGAGAGGTGCGCCAGCTCGTTAACAGCGTGGCGGGTGCTCTCGGTGTGGTATTACTTGGAACCTGTGTGCTGGCCGTGTTGGCGGCACCATTGGTTACCGTCGTATTTGCGCCAGGGTTCTATAGCCAACCGGAAAAATTCACTCTAACGAGCGAGCTTTTGCGTATCACATTCCCTTATTTGTTGTTGATTTCGCTCGCTGGCTTCGCCGGCTCCATACTCAATAGCTACAACAGGTTTGCGGTACCGGCATTCACACCGGTATTGCTAAATCTCAGTCTTATTGCCGGTGCCTTGTTGTTGGCGCCGCGGATGGAGCAGCCAGTTTTTGCCCTGGCCTGGGCGGTAATTATCGCTGGTATCTTACAGCTTGCCCTGCAATTTCCATTTCTCTCTCGTATTGGTCTAATGCCGCGCCCGCGGGTGGATTGGGGGCACCCAGGAGTTAAGCGTATTCTGGTGCTAATGGTACCTGCCTTGTTCGGCGTGTCGGTTAGCCAAATAAATCTGTTGCTTGATACCGTGTTAGCATCGTTTCTGCCGACCGGCAGTGTATCGTGGTTGTACTATTCAGATCGTCTGGTTGAGCTGCCGTTAGGTGTGTTTGGTATTGCAGTCGCCACCGTGATTCTGCCAACTCTGTCGCGTCAACACAGCGACAGTGGTGCCGAACAATTTGCGCGGCCACTGGACTGGGCTATGCGCATGGTATTGCTGGTCAGTGTGCCGGCCACCGCGGCGCTGCTTGTGCTGGCCGAGCCGTTGCTGATGACCTTGTTTAACTACGGCACTTTCACCGGCCACGATGCGACAATGGCAAGTTTTAGTTTACAAGCCTATGCACTGGGTCTGCTGGCTTTTATGCTGATCAAAGTACTGGCCGCCGGCTATTACGCGCAGCAGGATATGAAAACACCGGTGCGCATCGGCATTATCGCGATGGTTGTCAATATGGTGCTGAACGTTGTGTTCGTGGTGCCGCTCTATTTTCTGTTTAATATTGGCCATGTCGGTTTGGCGCTGGCAACCTCGCTGGCGGCGTTCGTCAATGCGGGGTTGCTACTCCGTGGCTTGTTGAGAACCGATGTTGTCGTATGGCAATCCGGGTTTTTAAAAAACTGCGCGCGGGTGCTTGCCGCTGCTTTAGCGATGGCAGTGTTTTTGTTGCTATATAAAGGTGACACCGCGCTGTGGCAGGCGCTGGATGTTTACGGGCGCGCGTTCAGGACCTTGTGGTTATGCGCGGCTGGAGCGGCCATCTATTTTTTAGTACTGGCGTTGTTGGGAGCCAGGTTGTCGCATTTTCGCACGCGGTCTCATTAAGTACTCCGCGTACCGCGACTAAGTTATAATGCGGCGTTTTCGTGGCCAAGCTAATTTACTCGATGGAACTCATACGTGGTTTGCATAATTTGCGCCCTCGGCACAAGCCCTGCGTGGCCACCATCGGCGCGTTTGACGGCGTGCATTTTGGTCACCAGGCCGTGCTACAGCAGTTGCTCGACAAAGGAGCGGAGCTAGGTTTGCCGGCAACGGTCATCGTGTTAGAGCCGCTGCCGCGTGAGTATTTCGCTCCCACAAAAGCCCCGGCGCGATTGATGAGTTTTCGCGAAAAGTTTGTTGCCTTCCGTGATTTCGGCATTGATAGAGTATTTCGCGTACGTTTCACCCAAGCCTTGAGCGAAGTGCCTGCGGTTGAATTTATCGAAGATGTGTTCGTTGCTGGGCTTGGCGTTAAATATGTTGTGGTGGGCGACGATTTACGTTTTGGACACGAGCGCGAAGGAGATTTTTCACTGCTGCAAAGTCTGGGCAAAAAACATGACTTCGATGTGGACGATACCAACACCTTGGCGATTGATGGCGAGCGCGTGTCGAGCACCCGCATTCGCGCGGCGCTGCAAGCCGCCGATTTCGATTTGGCCGAACGCTTGTTGGGTAAACCCTATACCATTACCGGTAAGGTTGTGTATGGTCAGCAGCTAGGGCGACAACTGGATTCTCCCACGGCGAACCTGGAACTGCACCGGCATAGTGCCGCATTGTCGGGAGTGTATGCGGTAGAAGTGCTGGGTCTCGGAGCCGAGGCGAAACCGGGCGTGGCCAACGTGGGCTCTCGCCCCACAGTGAACGAACGAGTAAAAGCGCTGCTCGAAGTGCATCTACTCAATTTTAAAGACAACATTTACGGTAAAACCATACAAGTACGTTTCAAAAAGAAAATTCGTGAAGAGGAAAAATTTGCCAGCGTGGAAGAACTGAAGAAAAATATCCAGGCCGATATTCAAACCGCGTACGACTATTTTGAGCTTAAACGCCAGCCCTAAACAAACCTGAAAGCCCTTTTAAATGAGTGATTACAAAGCCAGTTTAAATCTGCCACAAACCGATTTTCCGATGAAGGCAAATTTGGCCCAGCGGGAACCCAAAACGCTGCAGCGGTGGGAGGCGATGGATGTGTACGGCAAAATTCGCCAAGCCAGCTCCGGGCGCCCTAAATATTTGCTGCACGACGGTCCGCCGTACGCCAACGGTGAAATGCACATTGGCCACGCGGTTAACAAAGTTCTCAAAGACATTATCGTCAAAGCCAAGACTCTCAGTGGTTTCGATGCGCCTTACGTGCCAGGCTGGGATTGTCACGGTCTGCCCATTGAACTAAACGTTGAGAAAAAAGTAGGCAAGCCGGGCGTTAAGATTGACGCCGCCGCATTTCGCCGCGAATGCCGCGACTACGCGGCCAAGCAGGTTGAAAGTCAGAAGGAAGGCTTTATCCGTCTGGGCGTGTTGGGTGAGTGGGACAAACCTTACCTGACCATGAACTATCAGTACGAAGCCAATCAAATCCGCGCGCTGGGTAAAATTGTTGCCAACGGCCATTTGCAAAAAGGTTTCAAACCGGTGCACTGGTGTACCGACTGCGCGTCGGCACTAGCCGAAGCCGAAGTTGAATATCAAGACAAAGTTTCGCCTGCTATCGACGTGTGTTATAGCGCCGAGCAGCCACAGCAATTTGCACAGGCGTTTGGTTTTGACTCGAACAACTTCGAGGCGGTGAGTGTGGTGATTTGGACCACAACCCCATGGACTTTACCGGCAAGCCAGGCGGTAGCGTTACACCCCGAGCTTGATTACAGCGCCATCGCCTGCGAACTACAGAGTAAAAAGCAGGTATTAATCGTCGCGCATGCGTTGCATGAGGCAGTGTTGCAGCGTGCCGGCGTCACCGATTTCGTCATTGTTGGTAGTTGTAAAGGCGCGGCGCTCGAGAGCCTGCGCTTGCACCATCCGTTTTATGCCCGCAGCATACTCATTGTGTTAGGAGAACATGTAAACCTGGAAGCCGGCACAGGCGCCGTGCACACCGCTCCCGGTCACGGCGCTGATGACTTTATTGTTGGCCAACGCTACGGTCTGGACGTGCTCAACCCGGTGGGGCCAAACGGGGTATTCCTGCCAGACACCGAACTGTTTGCCGGCCAGCATGTGATGAAAGCCAACACCGCCATTGTCGAAGTCTTACAACAACAGGGCGTGCTGCTCGCGCATGAAGATTATGAGCACAGCTACCCGCATTGCTGGCGGCATAAATCACCAATTATCTTTCGCGCCACACCGCAGTGGTTTGTCGGTATGCACGCTAACGGTTTGCTTGAGGATGCGCAAACCGCCGTCGGAAACATTGAATGGTTGCCGGCCTGGGGCAAGGCGCGCATCATCGCCATGTTGACCGACCGGCCCGATTGGTGTATCTCCCGGCAGCGCACCTGGGGTGTACCCATCGCATTGTTCGTCGACAAGGAAAGCGCCGCGCTGCATCCCGACACCGACCGTTTGATAGAAGAGGTTGCGCAGCGGGTCGAGCAGGAGGGCATCGAAGCCTGGTTTACGCTGGACGCAGCCGAGCTGCTGGGAGATGACGCAGAACGCTATGTGAAAGTCAATGACACGCTGGACGTGTGGTTCGATTCTGGTGTGAGTCACGACTGTGTGTTACGCAAAAATCCCGAACTGACCTTTCCGGCCGATATGTATCTGGAAGGTTCCGATCAGCACCGCGGCTGGTTTCAGTCTTCGTTACTAACCTCGGTGGCGATTAACAAGCAAGCGCCTTACAAGGCGGCCATGACCCATGGCTTCACCGTCGATCCTAATGGCCATAAGATGTCGAAGTCGTTGGGCAATGTGATTGCGCCGCAAAAAGTGATGAACTCCCTGGGCGCCGACGTTCTGCGTTTATGGATCGCGGCTACCGACTACCGTGATGAGATGACGGTATCGGATGAAATATTCAAGCGCACGGCCGATTCCTACCGGCGTATTCGCAACACCACGCGGTTTCTGCTATCGAATTTGAACGGCTTCGAGCCACAGCGCGATAGTGTCGAAGCCGAACAGTTGCTCGCGCTGGACCAATGGATCATCCGCCGCAGCCAGCAAGTGCAAGATGAGATTGTGCAGGCCTATGACAAGTATCAGTTTCACCTGATTTATCAAAAGTTGCATAATTTTTGCGTGGCCGACCTGGGCGGATTTTATCTCGACATAATTAAAGATCGGCAATACACCATGCAGGCTGACTCGCTTGGCAGACGTTCGGCGCAAACCGCGCTTTACCATATAGCAGAAGCGTTAGTGCGGTGGATTACACCGATACTAACATTTACTGCCGACGAGATATGGCAATATTTACCGGGGGAGCGGGGCGCTACTGTATTGGTAGAAACCTGGTATCAGTTACCCTCGACCACCGCGAATGACGCGATGGATGAGGCGTTTTGGCGCGTCGTGCTGGAAGTCAAAGAAGCCGTCAACAAAGCGTTGGAAAGCCAGCGCAATGACGGCTTTATCAAGGGTACCTTGAGCGCCGAAGTCACACTTTATTGCGACGATCGACTTTTGCAATCACTGGCCAAACTTGGTGATGAACTACGATTTGTGCTGATTACATCGACAGCGGCTTTGCATCCACACTCTGTCGCGCCTGCCGATGCGCACGCCACCGAATTGGCTGGTCTACAATTGGGCATAAGCGCCAGCGCGGAAGAGAAATGCGTTCGCTGCTGGCATCAGCGTGCCGATGTGGGCACGAACGCCGAGCATCCCGAGCTATGTTTGCGCTGCGTGGAAAATATCGAGGGCAACGGCGAGCAACGCCGTTACGCTTAGCTGGTGAGGAGTGGATTAGTGCTGTGGTATGGCGTAAGCCTGATCATTATCGCGTTGGATCAGTGGACAAAATGGCTGGCCAGCGCCAAGCTGGAGTATGGCCAGCCGCTAGAGATTTTTTCATTTTTTAATTTCACCTTATGGCATAACACCGGTGCGGCGTTTAGCTTCCTCAGTGATGCTGGCGGCTGGCAGCGCGGTTTTTTCGCCACAGTCTCGGCGCTGGTTAGCGTGGTGTTGGTGGTGTGGATGTATCGTTTGCCAAGGGAACAAAAACTATTAATGCTCGCACTGGCTTTGATACTTGGTGGCGCAGTGGGAAATTTATACGATCGCGTCGCGCTAGGTTACGTGGTCGATTTTATCGACGTGTATTACAAGAACTATCATTTTCCAGCGTTCAATATCGCCGATTCTGCTATTAGCGTCGGCGCCGGCATTATGTTGTTGGATATGTTTCTGAACCGGCACGACGATTCCGCGTCTTAATATAAAGGGCACTATGTTGATTACTGAAAAAACGCGCGTCACGCTATATTTCGCCATTAAATTGCAGGATGGTACGGTAGTAGATTCAAACTTCGAGCAAAAACCCGCCCGCTTCGATATGGGCGACGGTAGCTTACTGCCGGGTTTTGAAGAAAAGCTGCTGGGGCTGACAGCGGGCGATGAAGCCACATTTGCAATGCCCGCGGTAGAAGCGTTCGGCAACCATAAGGAGGAAAACGTGCATACATTTTCACGTACCCAATTGGCGAGTTACGATCTTCAACCAGGCTTGGTGATATCGTTTGCTGATGCATCCAAGGCTGAAATACCCGGCGTGGTCAAAGAGCTGGACGATGATTCCGTTATTGTCGATTTTAATCACCCATTGGCGGGACGCGATCTGCACTTTGATGTTGCAATTATTAAAGTCGAGCCCATCGGACAGCTTGCCAACGCATGAAGATTAAACTCGCCAACCCGCGTGGATTTTGTGCCGGTGTTGACCGCGCGATAGAAATTGTAAATCGCGCGCTCGAGATTTTCGGCGCGCCCATCTATGTGCGCCATGAAGTCGTGCACAACAAGTTTGTGGTGGGAGATTTGCGCGAACGCGGCGCTATCTTCGTTGATCGCTTGGATGAGGTACCCGACTACGCCATTGTAATTTTCAGTGCGCACGGCGTATCGCAAGCAGTACGCCAGGAGGCCGCCAGTCGGCAACTGAAAGTATTTGACGCCACTTGCCCGTTGGTCACCAAGGTGCATATGGAAGTAGCGCGCTATAGCCGCGACGGTCAGGAGTGTATTCTTATCGGCCACAAAGGCCACCCTGAAGTTGAAGGCACTATGGGACAGTATGACTTCGCCAGCGGGGGCATGCTTTTTCTGGTAGAAGACGAAGTGCAGGTTGCGCAATTAGTGGTTAAAAACCCCGAATCACTGGCGTATGTGACGCAAACCACTTTGTCGATGGACGACACGGCCAAAGTCATCGACGCCTTACGCAGCAAATTCCCGGCTATTCACGGCCCGCGTAAAGACGACATTTGCTACGCCACGCAAAACCGCCAAGACGCGGTCAAACAGTTGGCGCAAGAATGTGATCTGGTTCTCGTCGTTGGCTCGCCCAACAGTTCCAATTCCAACCGCCTGCGCGAACTTGCCGAGCGTATGCAAAGTACCGCTTATCTGATCGATAGCGCCGTTGATATCCATCCTGAGTGGTTGGCCAGCAGGCAAGCCATTGGGGTTACCGCCGGAGCTTCTGCGCCGGAAACGCTGGTAAAGGAAGTCATTCAGCGCCTGCAAGAGCTTGGCGCCAGCTTGCCAGAAGAAATGGCCGGTCAGCCTGAAAACATTACGTTTTCAATGCCAAAAGAGTTGCGCGTTATTAATCAATAAGCGTAAAAACCTGAAAAATCAGCACAAATAAACCACTTATCCCCAGCAACGACCTCCCATCCCGCTTCGCTTTCATTAGTTTCTAAACGTTTCTACAGTTAATTCAGATCGCCCTTTCTTGTGATTTGGGTTTTGACTATTAGCCGTGAATAGAACTGACTAATGAAAACTATGCATATCAACAAAAAGACTTCAATGCTCGGCTTCACACTGCTGGAGTTGCTTATCGTGATGGCGATGATTGCGATTGTAGGATCGATCGCGGCGCCAAGTTTCGACAGCAGCATAAGCCGCAACAATGTGCAGAGCATGCGCGACAGTATGTTTAACGCCATGCAATACGCGCGCAGTGAAGCGGTGAAACGCAAAATGCCAGTAGGCGTTTGTGCCAGCAATGATCAAATAAATTGTGCCAATGATACCAACTGGCATTTGGGCTGGGTCGTTTTTGTGGATCAGAACGGCAATGGCACGCAGGACGGCAACGCCCAAGAGGCCGCGATTCAAGCACACTATGGTGAAGGGAACCTGGCGACACCACTGGCTAATAGCGGTGTCGTGGTGTTTAACCGTCTGGGTCTCGCCAACAACCCGCAAACCGATCTTTGTTTTGTTGACCCAAGACATCCGGCGAACACTAACCGTCGCGGCATTCAGATTTCCGCGGTAGGTTCGGTGTTGTTGCGTTCCGGTTTTGACGGCAACTGCGTATGACGTCGCAACAAAGTACAACAAGGAGTCATCCCAAAGTGAAAGACAACGCACAAAGCGGATTCACGCTGATCGAGATTCTTGTAACCATGTTGGTTATGGCCATTGGCTTCATGGGCCTAGCAGCCCTGCAAACCACCGGTCTACAACAATCGCAAAGTACTTACTTCCGAACCCAGGCCGATATTCTAGCGCGTGATATCGCCGATCGCATGCGTGCCAATCGCTTCGGCGTGTTAAGCGGCAGTTACGAATTTGCCGGGGCTGCCGTACCTGCCGACCAAGGCTGTGTGGCTTCTGGTGCCGATTGCACTGAGCTGGAAATGGCAACTCAGGATTTGCATGAGTGGATGCTGCGCGTGCAAACCTTGCCGAGTGGTGACGCTACGGTGGTTGCCAATGGCAGTCTTCAAACGGTGACCATTATGTGGGACGAACTGCGCACTGGTGCGGCCGGAACGAACTGCGACCCTAACGACCCCGCTGACCTTGCTTGCTTGGTCATCAATGTGGAAATTTAGCGATGAATAAAATGACGAATCAAAAAGGCATGACCATAGTGGAACTACTGATCGCCATGGGTCTGGGCATTTTCCTTATGGCCGGTGTGGTCCAGGTTTTTCTTGGCAGCAAGCAAACCTTTACCACTATCAATGCGCAATCGCATATGCAGGAAAACGGTCGCTTCGCGATGGATTTTATGGCGCGCATTTTACGTCATGGCGGCTACACCACCGAAATCAATATTGATGAAATTCTGGATCCTATATTGCGCAAAGAAACTTTCTTGGCGCAGGGCGATTTTGCCGAAGGTATCGCCGTGACCGGTGTCAACAATGCGGCTCTGGCTGGAGTAAAGGCCGGGACCGATGTGGTGCGGGTGCGCATCGAGGGTTCTAATGACTCTCCAGTCACCGATTGCCAGGGAGTGGTGATAGCACCAGACCAGTGGTCTGAGATCAGTTACGGAGTAACTGATGACGCTGAGTTTCAGTGTCAAACGATTAACGCAACCGGCACGACCACGGTAACGCTGGTTGAAGGCATCGACGATCTACAAATTCAATACGGGGTGAACGTTGGCGGTGTGGTCGATACCTTCGACTACCCGGACGATCGGCCGGATGAACAGTTGCTCACGGCAAGCAAGTTCGTGAACGCTGACGATATGACTGCCGACGATTGGGAAGATGTTGTCTCCATCAAAGTTGCAATGCTGGCCTCCTCAGACGGCGCACCGCTGGAGCATAGTGTAGCGCAGACGTATGACGTGTTAGACAACGCCACGGTGAGTTATCAGGACGGTAAGGCTCGACAGATTTTTACGCAGACAATCAGCTTGCGCAACCCGGTTTATCCGGCGGAATAGAGGTAAAAGCTATGCATTCTGGAATTTCAATACACAAACAAAATGGCGCAGTGCTGTTGGTTAGCCTGATTATTCTGGTGATCATGACGGTGATTGGCACTAGCGGCATCACCTCGGTCACCCTGGAAGAGCGCATGGTCAGCAATATGTATGACGATAACTTGTCGTTCCAGGCGGGTGAGACGGGCTTGCGCGACTGCGAAGACTACATTTCTCAGTTGGGAATTGACAGGAAACAGTTGCAAGGCGCGCTTGGAGGCGGTAGCGCGCCGGACGCCACAACAGAGTTCTGGGAGTCGGACGACTCGGGTTCAGCGAATGCGCCAGCGAGTATTTGGACCGGCGCCACGGGTCTCACTTACTGGTGGCAGGACACTAATTTTTGGGTGCTAAACGGTATGCAGTATTCGACGACCGACGCGACCCAGACTGACTTGATGGTTCTGGCAAATGGTGCCGTTGCGGCTAACCCGCGTTGCATTCGCGAAGAGGTCGACTTTCAGGCAGACGATAAGCAGGAATCGGTATTAAGCAAAACCGGCTGGTACCACTACCAGGCCACAGCGGCCGCCACCGG